>DATHCY010000050.1:0-35653 GCA_035319305.1 Methanocella sp. | reverse complement strand
ATAGTCCGAGTCGTCGAACTGCAGGCAGGGGCAGTTTTCAATAAACTCCCACAGGTAACCGGACACCTGGCTCTCCGGCAGCCGGACCTCAAGCCGCTCCCGGAGCTTAAGGGTAATAGTCTTTCCATTGTCGCCTAACCTGACGATCATATATATCTATAAGAATGAACGCTTTTCGGCCGCTTATATATGTTACACCGGAGCAACGGGAAAGCCTGTAGCCGGACGATCGGTTTGCATCAACAGGGGCCTGTAGTACTGCAGAACAGGATAAATACGGGAAAGTCAGACAGGGTATCATGGGTAAAAAGCTGACCTGGAACCTGTGGCTGGCGGCAGCCGGTGTGGTTTGCGGGCTGGTCATTGCGGCAGCCCTGGCTCTCCTGATCCTCGGCTTGAAAGGCGCGATCTCGCTGCCGGTGCCGCTGTCCGAGGCGGATTATTTCGTGCTGCTGATGTTCCTGGGGATGCTAGGGTTCGTGGATCTGTATTTGCTGTACTCGGCGCTGATCTCGTTTGATAAGGATCGGTATGATTATTGGTGAGAGGATTATTTTTTTGCATCAACTTATACCGATATCGGTCATCTTCTTTTTCGCAATATGCTCGTTTCATATTGATACTGCTACAATCAACTAGCCGCCCGGCAACTTCATCAACGCTGAAAGTATGATGGGGTGTATGAGAGTTTGTAGGTGTTATCATTGTAGCCGTTGTCGTTGTCCCACATGCCAATCTAGCCGCCAGGACCGGCGAACTGGGGTATTCCTGGGTCGTCCACGTTTGCCCTATCTTTGATCCTAACCGTGTAGACGGGCGAGTCCAGGCTTCCGTACTTGACGTGCATGCCTCTCCGGTTCGCGTCACTTACGGTGATTGTGGGGCGGTTTGTCCACGGTCGCTCCACGCGTACATTGATACGTCCTGACCTTGTTCCACCCTAGGCTCAGACGTCGAGGCCCTGGTCTATGCTGGATCGTCGTGGGGGCGGGACCCCCAGTGGGCGTACCAGCCTATCACGCTAATCTGATAAACACCGTCTGGGAAAGACTCGTCATTGTCGAACCAGTTTGTTTTATGCATTTGGATTCTGCCAAGCATTAGCAATCATTCCGGTTTCCGGATCGATGCTGATATCTGCGATTACCCTCGTGGTCGAATCATAGTTATAGACGGTCCAGGCCAGCCTGTCCCAGCAATTTAGCTCCAGTGCATAACTTGCGCTCGCCGGCGCGTCCAGTCCGGTCATCTCATCAAACTTATCGTTGGATATTCTGACGGCATCCGTGCTGTCCAGATTCCAGGACGTAATGGTCGGGTCGCCATATTTATATAGTATCTTTTCAACGCTGCTCTGGCTCAGTTTCTTTGTCGTTACGCCATCCAGCGCTCCATCGCGAATGGATACGTCGTATAGCCGATCTTCAGCCTCGGAGGAATATTCATATTCCCAGACGTGGCTCTTGCCGTTAATGGGCAGATCGACTCCTCCGTTATCGCTGCTGCCTTTCACCATGATCAGGGTTGCATCGCTGCTTTTGCTTTTCATGGCATCCTGTGCGATGGGTAACCAGTCTTTTGCTGGCGCCTCCTTACCAGGGACATAATTACTCGTGGATGTGTACGTATGCCCGGCGATATAACTATTCGCAGGGTAGCTCGTTGCACTAGCTGCAGGTGTATTGTACATATTATTCGTGCTTGAGGCTTGGTCTGCTGTTACAGTCGTTACCGTGTATAGCCCAGTAACCGATGCCCCTATGATTAAAACGGCGGTCACGGTGCTGAAGGTGACGCCGTACAGGGTTACCGCGTAGACCAGATCGAACCAGAAAATCCTCAACAGGTTGGCCATCGCAATGATCATGACTAGCGGGAAGCCTATCAGCGCAACCGGGTTGCTTCTCCACATTTGCCTGGAATGGTTCCATAAGTTCTTGGCATCTCCATTGCTCGGAAATGCGTGCATAGCGAATGAGGCTCCCAGCCACAAAAATACAATGTTTACTATGTCGTTGATATGCAGTGCGGGTATGACAAATGCCAGCAGCGCAAAGATGGTATTGACGATGAAAGGTGCGATAGTGACTAGAAACGCGTCCCTATAGCGAGTCACCTCCCCGTGCCTGACATAGCCCGCCGGGTTCCCGAAGGTGAAGTATTTTACTTCGTAGACGGGTACTCCCGCAATGTTACAGAAAGTCTTGTGGCTCCACTCGTGCAGGATGACTCCTGGAAAAGTGATCCATGTCACGATTACGCCTAGTAAGTTTGCCATTTTTAGCCCCCATTGTTTTTATCGAAATTTTAACGGTTTTTAATACATATAAAATCGAAACACATGATAATAATCATGCTTTTCCATTATAGAGTAATTTATTGCCTATATTTCATTAGAATTAATGGCGATAACTATTATTTAACATTTATCTACGCTCTTTTAATAAGCTCTGGATCGAAAAACAGTCGAAATCCCTATCGGTTGTACCAAAACCGCTCTATTCAACGACGATCTGTGGCCGTAAAAAGTAAAAGTTCTTATATGATGCCCACTCCTTTTTCCCCGGAATGAGCCACGTTTATCTGGGTAAGCTGACCCTGTTCTGGTGCGATACGTGTAATTTGCCCGTGCTAGGCAAAAAGTGCGCGAAGTGCGGCGCTGAAACGAGGCGGGTGGAGGTCACCCCGCCCGGTGACATCCGCCTCGCTTTCCCGTTCGATGTCGATCTCATCAATAAGGCGATGATGGAGGGCTTCGGTTCCGGCGAAGGCCTGCTAGACGACCGGCTGGTCGTCCTTAACAAAGCGCCGTACGAGGACCGGCTGGATGAGATCTACGTGGATGGTCGCACCTTCGGTGCCGTGCGGTTCGATCCGGCGAGGCTGCAGTGGGTCTTTATGCCGAGGCCCTACGCGGCGAAGCAGCTGAAACCCTCCAGAGGCTACGTCATCGCCGACAAGGGCGCTGAGAAGCCCCTGCTTGGAAGCTCCAACATGCTAGGGCCGGGGGTGATAGACTGCGATCCGGCAATTAAAATAGACGACGAGGTTATCGTCCTGGTCGATGGCAGGCCGGTCGCCATGGGACGAGCCAAGATGACCGGAGCAGACATGAAAGCCCGGAAAAAGGGCGTGGCAGTCAAGACCCGGTGGAACGGCTGCGATAGTTCAGAAGTCCCCGCCGGCGGCCAGACCTGGGACGATGCCCTGCGAGCCAATGCAAACTACATCGACGGCTTTGAGGGCGAGGCGATCAGCTTCGTCAAAAAGACGGTGATGGAGCACGATGACCTCCCTGTCACAGTATCATATTCCGGGGGAAAGGACAGCCTGGCCACGCTGCTGATCGTGAAAAAGGCGCTGCCCATAGGAAAATTCGACGTCATGTACATTAACACCGGCCTGGAGTTCCCGGAGACAACAGCGAATGTCCATGAAGTGGCCAAAAAATATGGCCTGAAGCTTAGGATCGCTGAAGCTGGGTCGTTCTGGGATGCAGTCCCGAAGTTTGGTCCGCCATCTGTAGAGTCTCGATGGTGCTGCAAGGTCTGCAAGCTCGGCCCTATCACCAGCCTGATCGAAAATAGCTATCCGGACGGATGCCTGTCGTTTATTGGCCAGCGGCGGTACGAGTCCGAGGTCCGGGCGAAGAGCCAGCGTGTATGGCAGAACCCGTGGGTAGGCAACCAGACCAGCGCGTCGCCCATCCAGAACTGGACAGCGCTGCACATCTGGCTTTACCTGCTCCGGGAGAAGGCGCCGCACAACCCACTCTACGAGCGGGGCTTCGATCGGATCGGCTGCTGGTTGTGCCCGAGCGCCAGCCTTGCTGATTTCGAGTACGTCAAAAGGCAGCACCCTGAGATGTGGGGCCGATGGGAGACCTTCCTGCTGGACTACTGCCGGAAAGTAGGGCTCTCCCCCGGCTATGTTGTCTACGGACTATGGCGGTGGAAGAGGCTGCCTCCCCAATGGGAGGAGCTCCGCAAAGGCCTCGGAATCACGACGACCATGCCGGAGGGCGGGACGGGGGACCTGCACTTCGAGGTCGTCTGCGGCCACCGCCCCTGTAAGGACGGCTCGATGAGCGCCGAGGGGTGCTTTGATTCCCCGCTTGATATGGAGCGGCTGGAGATCATGCTCCGACCCCTGGGCGATGTGAAGCCGATGGAAGGCGTCATCTTTATTCCGTCCGGAGAGGGCAGCCTGCAGGTGTATGCTACGGGCACAGTCATCGCCCGGGGCGAGAACATGGATTCAATTACCGGTTCGATCTCCCGGGCCGAAAAGGCCGTCCGCCGAGGCATGCTGTGCATCGGGTGTGGCGTGTGCGTCGGCGCGTGTCCCATAAACGCTATAACTAAGGAGAGCCACAAAGCTATCATCGGCGAGGCCTGTACCGGGTGTGGCCGGTGCATAGATATCTGTCCCCTTGTCAGGTTTCGGAGGAGCTTACCATAAAGAAGATTGCGATCATCGACTACGGCGCGGGGAACCTGAACAGCGTGGAGCGCGGCCTGGCATATGTCCGTACCCCCGGCAAGATCACCGGAGATCCCGGCGATATCGAAGCCGCAGATGCGCTGGTGCTCCCTGGGGTGGGAGCGTTTGAGGCGTGTATGCGTCGAGTGGAACCTCTGAAAAAGATCGTGCTGGAGCGAGTCGACGCAGGCGTACCCCTGCTGGGCATCTGCCTGGGGATGCAGATGTTCTACGATTCTAGCGAGGAGAACGGCGTCCACGAAGGACTAAAAATCGTGCCGGGCACCATATCCCGTTTCCAGAATACCTTGAAGGTGCCCCACATGGGCTGGAACTGCCTTTCGATGCAGCAAAGGCACCCGCTGCTCAAGGACGTACCAGAAGGTAGTTATGTATATTTCGTCCATTCATATAGAGCAGGTGTCACCAACAATACTGTGGCCTCTTCGGACTACGGGGGGCCCTTTGCGGCGATCGTCGCGAACGAGGCCGGAAATGCTGTGGGCACCCAATTCCACCCGGAAAAAAGTGGGACTGTTGGGCTAAAGATGCTTAAAAATTTCGCAGAGATGATATAGCTCTGCCAGTAAAAAGTTTGCAGGTGTGGTATTGAAGGAATTAATGTTGAAGGCTGACGTAGCCTTTTCGAAGGTCTATCCCGACTACAGGAAACTTTTTAAGGCCCTGATTGTGGGTGTACTGGCTACGTGCGTGGATACGGTGGTAATGCTCGCCTTCACGAACTACCTGCACTGGTTCTACCTTGTGGCAAAGGCCCTGAGTTTCCTGGTTGGCATGGTCGTAAGCTTCTACCTCAACAAGACCTTCACGTTCAAGAACACATCCGACAAGGTGCATTACCAGCTCGCATCGTTTTCGCTCATCGCGGTCTCGCAATACCTGCTGTCACTGGGACTATTTTTCGTCTTCGTCGACGTGATCTTCGACAACACGACCAACGTCTATCTGATCCTCTCACAGATCCTAGTCGCTGTCATCGGCTTCGTCTACGCATTCCTGCTCAACAAGTCGCTGACGTTCAAGATCTTCCGATAACCCTCCTTCCTTTCTTCAGGCTATGAAAGGGTCTTAATAGTATAACGTGGTATACAGGGTAGGCCGTTGGTCCACGAGGTGTTAGTGTAAGCGAATTATCGTTACATCATGCTGATGAGATCTGTTCTAAGGTATATCCTGATTATCGAAAACTGTTCAAGTGCCTGCTGGTAGGTATTATCGCCACAGTTATCCAAGTGGCCGTCATGTTCCTGCTGGCCGGCCACATTGCCGAGTATACCTATATAATCTCGTACCATGCGGGTCTGGTGGTAAGCTTCGCGCTCAACAAAACCTTCACCTTTAAGAACTCTTACAATAAATACCATTTCCAGTTCGCATCGTTCTTGGCGGTCGCCTATTCCCAGCTGCTGCTCAATTTCGTGATCTTTTACATACTCCTGTACCATGTCATCGGTATAGACACGACGATAAACCGGCTGATCGCTACAATAATCGCCGCTTTCTTCGGCTTTATCTTCTCGTTCATCGTGAACAAGTCCGTAACGTTCAGGATATTCAGATAAAATCTATCCCAATTTTTGCTCAAGTGCTGTCGATGCCCTTCAGCAGCGACGAAATCGTCTCAAAAATGGATTTGACTATCAGGTAAGCGCCGCCGACGAAGACGATGCTCTCGGGCTTCACTTGGATTACAACGATCGAGAGAAACGAGGCCGCTATCAGCGCAGTATCCCCCCGGGTCAGGAACGAGGCAACCTTTTCCATCACATTGGGGTTGATCTCCGACGAGTCCATCTCCAGCACGATGGCGCCTTTCTGAAACAGCTTGATCCAGCTTGACTCCTCGGATATGAGTACCGCGGTTGCATAGGGCAGGCTCTCGGTGATGCCGCCGGCGGCCGCGTGACGGGTGCCGAAGCCTGGCAGAGTCGTCGAACGGAGCAACCTCGCGCCGAACGCGATCAGTTCGCCGCGGGGAGTGATGATCACCGAACCGTCGATAGTAGCCAGCTTTTCCAGGACCACATTCATCCCTTTCTCAGTCACGGGAAACGAGGCAGTGAACTGCGGATAGTGTGTTTCGAACAGTCCCTCCACCTCCGAACGCTCGGCTATAACGATCAAACCGCCTTCGCCACTCTTGGAAATTCCTTTGGCGACCCCCAGGACCACGTCCATCACTTTTTCTTCCTGGACCTCCAATTCCTCGATCGCCATTAATTCAACTGCCAATTCCCGCCTCCGGGTATCGCTCGTATCTTATATTCTTAATGTGTTATAAAATATTTGTATCTTGTCCTGTTACCCTGCCTTTCAGGATTATTCGTATATTGACCTGAACCTATAAAAGGAAATAGCATGTGTGATATCCGTTTAGCGGTCAATCTTATTTGTTTCAGCGTTAAGCGCATGTTTTTTTTGTACAAAGCTTATTTGTCTAGGTGTCAAGCTTAAATACGATCAGATCTGATATGCTTTAAATTATGAAAAACAAGCTTATCTTCGCGCTTGTCATCATCATGCTGCTTGCGATGGGTGTCCTTGCAGGAAGCATCATCTACTCGACCATCCATCTTGCCCCAGTAGTTAACCAAATGCTGGTTAGCAAGCTGCTTCCTACGGCATCCTATACACTGCTAGCTACCGTTGTCGCTATCACCGTTTATTTCGCTATAAGGTTTATCAGACAATGCCGGGTAGAGGAGCTTCCAGAGGTACAAGAGTCCGATCTACTCCCGATGACGATCATCATCCCGGCGCTCAACGAGGCCAGGACGATCGAGCAATGCGTCGCCAGTATCATGAATGCGAGATATCCTCCGGGTAGGTTGGAAGTGCTGATCGCCCATGAAGCGCATCCCCGCTGCAGGGACCGTACTCCGGAGATCGCCGCCGCTCTAGCGAAAAAATACCCGGAAGTCAGGGCTATTGTGAACGGCGGGCCCCACAGCGGATCTAAAGCCGGCTCGATCAACAACTGCCTCAGCTATGCGAAAGGTGAGATCATCGGCATCTACGACGCTGACCACTCCATTGACAGGTACGCGCTTGAACGGGCCTCCACCCAGTTTGCCTCTGACCCAGCGCTGGCGTGCATCGGAGGCAAGGTCATGATACGGAATATGGACTACAATCTGTTTACATTACTCATCGGCAACGAGTCGACGGTGATCAACAACTTTTCCCGGTTCCTATCGGAATTCCTGACCGGAACCCACCTGATCTACGGCTCGAATGTCTTCATAAGGAAAAGCGAATTGGAACTCGTTGGCGGCTTCGACGAGTCAAGCCTCACCGAGGACTGCGACCTTGGTATGAAGCTGATTCGACAGAACTGCCGCACCAGGATCGACTATACTATCAAGAGCTATGAGCAGCCGCCGGTCAGCCTGCATGACTGGTGGAACCAGCGGGTACGATGGACCCGAGGGAGCATGGATGTCCTGCGTAAGCCGATCAAACTGTCGGGAAAAGATAAAATTGACCTTAAAACCCTGAACACTGTGGTGCTATACTCCCTCAGCACCGGAGGGCTGCTTCTCAGCGTTATCCTAATAGGTTTCCTTGGATTTATGCTCTACGTGAACATTGTGCCTACGGCCATACTCGCCGCCGTCGCCGCCCCTCTGGCCATCATCTTCGCGGCCGAGTCCATACTCCAAATCGAAGAAGGCCGAGGCAGCCTGATCGACGTCATTCTGTCGCTTTTCGTCAGGCCCTGGATCATATTCGCCTATTCACTTGTCGGGGTTTACTCCGTGATGCTCGACCTGCTGGATGCAGAGAGGGCATGGAGCGAGAACCAGCGCATATAGGCCGATTGCAGGCGAAGCCACCGCACAACATACATGGGAATGCTGTGTTTCTGTGATTTTTCATCCATACTTTAATTCTGACGACCCACGTTCCCATATGCATGTACAGTTCGCGAAATGCTGTGGACGTCGGCAGCATCGCCCCCGGGTTTAAGGCCCGTGATGTCAGGGGTGAAGCCTTCGACATGGCTGTTTTTACTGGCAGAAGCAACCTTGTGATCTTCTTCTATCGGGACAGTCAGTGCAGAACGTGCCGTGAGGAACTGAAAAGCATCGCCGGCATGTACGATTATATCACCCAGCTGGGCGGGGAAGTCGTGGCCGTAACCACCGACAGCATTGACGAGACGAAGAACCTGGCGGTAGACCTCAGGTTGCCCTACCGTATGATCAGCGACCCGGAGCACAGGATCATCGATACGTACGGAGTTTTCGACTCCAGCACCGGCAAGGCGCATCCCGTAGTCTTTATCCTAGGCAAGAACCGGATAGTCAGGCTGCGCAAGCATCTCGAAGGGCTGGACGATCTGCTTCCAGCGGCGGATATAGTAAACAGACTGCTTGATATGACTACGGGTAAGAGCACACCGTTTATGTCCTCTAGGTATAAATGAACGGTTCATATAGGATCGGAAATTTCTTTTTTCTGGTTGGCGCTCCCGGGGGTAGTACAAACCCTAAAACTCACCTACGATCTGCGAAGAATGGCTGCTGTTACGCCTTCTAATGCAAAACGTTCTCATTCATGTACCGGCCGCTGTACCCTTCCTGAGCGCTATCCAGCCGCATAAATATCAGTTGTATAGCGCGCGTATTCTGTTTAAGGTATAAGCCATGCTCGTTGTAAATAGCCAGCAGCGCTTCGCTTCGCCCTCTATACCCCGCGTCCCACACGCCAGTGTGGACGGTCGCGCCCATGCGCAGCAGGCTGGAGCGGGGACGGGCGATGGCGCACATGTCCTTTGGTATACTAACCGTCTCGTTGAACAGGATCTTATAGCAGCCTTTAGGCAGAAACAGCCACCCGTTTTCATCCCATGATAACGGTCGGTATGCCGGAAGCTCACGATCAACGTTATCAAACCCGATACGACCCGGGCCATCGAAGGCCTCGACGCGCTCTATGGTTAACTCGAAGCCGTTGACCTGGGTCTGCAAGGTGATATCGATAGCGCCTTCCACCAAGCCGCCACCTTTAACGATGAGGTTTGAGAGTTCTGTCCTGCCTGGGATCATCTGATTCCTTCCCTTTACAACCGCCAGCACTTGCAGCATTGCGAAGGACGCTTCCGCGTCGTTGTAACCTGATAGGCATAGAACGATTAAATGTTAAATACCTGTCGAGCCTCAAGGGGTTGGATCCTATCGGCGCTAAAACAAATCGGAGTTTCTCCACCAAATGGACCTATTCTGAAAAGGCGCCAGGGTCTGTGGGGGTATTGACTAGAGAGCTCAGCGGTGATATGAGAAAAGAATGGTGAAATAGGGGCCATTCCTTACGAGCTACCTTATTTGATATACAGGCCGGCTATTTTTTACTGGGCATAAGCCTGCGCTGAAGGCGTATCTCAAAGAAGAAGTTTTTAAACGTTCGGATCGTACAGTAATCCGTATGCCAGATAAGGATGCAGCACCGCAGCCGAAGCGATATGGCATCGCCGGCAATGTCGTGTACTCTCTGGCATCTTTTGGGTTGCGATTGTCCAGAGTACCTATCATAGGCAGACTCATCAATCTCGCTGCGTCACGTCATCGTCTGAAGGTCGTCATCGTGCCCGTCGGAGCGAAGCTTGATCGGAGCCTTCCAGCGGTATTGAACTATGACGCGGCGAAACAGCTCGTTGAAGCCTCTTCCCACATAGTGCGCACCGATACTTGTGTCTGTCGAGATGCCCGGGACTGCAGGGATTACCCCATCGACCTTGGTTGCCTGTTCCTGGGCAAAGGCGCCATAAAGATGAGCCTTCATGGTCGAGTGCATCCCGTTACGAAAGAGGAAGCGCTCGCTCATCTTGACCGTGCTCACCGGCTAGGCCTGGTCAATAACACCATCTGGTCCTCTGTAGAACTCTCTGCCCTTGGTGTTGACCCCGCTCATAGCGTGGAGTTATGCTCATGCTGTCCCTGTTGCTGTCTTGCCTTCAAGACGAAACATGCATCTCACGCCTTTTTAGACGGCATCGCAGGCTTCGGTGTGTCCCAAGTCGTCTCGCGGGACGACTGCACCAGATGCACAAACTGTATGCCCGCCTGTCCATTCGATGCCATCAAGGTTGATCTGCGTGAAGGGCCGATGATCGACGAACTCCGGTGTAAAGGCTGCGGCAGGTGCGTGGCCGTCTGCCGGCCTGACGCGCTGAAGATCGTGCCCTTCGAACCAACTGGGAACTCCACGCCAGTGCCGGGGACAATGTACCTTGAGGAGTTCCTCGAAAAAGTGCGATGACTGAATGAAAACTGTCACGAACAATCCCCCATCTTCGTTACGATATCAATCCGGCAGAGCGCCAGGATAAGAATCATATTTATAGCTTGCATTTTAATCACTAAGGCATGTTCAGATATGCAATTATGAAAGGTATTGAACTCAGATTACTCGAAGAACGGCACGCCGAGGAGCTGTTCTACCTGACAGACCACAGCAGGGAATACCTTAGGCCCTGGACACCCTGGATCGACAGCACCATTACGGTGGCCGACTCGAAAGCATTTATCAGACATTCGCTGGAGCAATTTTCCCGTGGGGAAGGGCTGGTTGCAGGTATCTGGTACAATGGCGGTCTAGCGGGGGTAATCAGCTTCGACCGTATTAACCGCGCGAATCGGTCCGCCATGATCGGCTACTGGATCGGGGTGGAATACCAGAAAAAAGGCCTGATGACTCGAGCATGCGAAGCGCTGATCGACCACGGTTTCAGGGAGTTGGGCCTTAACCGTATCGAGATTTGGGCCGCGGTCGATAACCTGCGCAGCTTGGCCATACCGGAGAGGCTGGGCTTCACACGAGAGGGCACTGAGAGGCAGGCACAGTGGCTAAACGATCACTTTACCGACATCGCCGTATATTCTATTTTGCGCAATGAATGGCAGCCGCGGACATAACACGATCTATAGTCGTTTTTGAGGTGGCAATCATCAGAAGAACGAGCACAGCATAGCGCAGCGATCGTATTATCGTCTCGCCGGCTTGAAACAAAGAAATGACAGACTCCGCTACAACACGGTATAAAACTCTTTTATAAAAGAATAAAAGAATAGAAAGAGGCTGTCACTGCCTAGATGCGAATGCCAAGTTTCCATCGACCTTATTGATCTTGGCCTTCACGATCTCGCCGGTCTTAGTGTTCGGGACAAAGATCGTGAATTTGTCGATCTTGGCGATACCATCGCCTTTCTTGCCCTGGGTTTCGATCTTGAGGTCGTAGACCTTGCCCTCCTCGATGGAGGCGGCCCGGGCGACCGTCGTGGTCCTGGACCTTCTCTTCTGGATCGAGCGCTGGGCGCCGCAAGCATCGCATTTGAGCGTTGTCACCCGGTCATACTTAACGAGCTTAGTGTCAGGCCGGCCGCATTCTGCGCATCTGACGTACTCGCCTACATACTCGTCGACCAGGGCACCGATCTGCTCTGAGGTAAAGCGTCCCTGCAGGACTAGGCGATTTCCTTCTACCTTGCCAGCAGTGCCCATCTCCTTCAGCAGGAATTTGATGAACTGGTCCTGGTCGCGGTTCAGAGTATCGCGAATTTCCTCAAAGTTATCCCAGACCGTAGTTCGGCCCTCGATAAAAGTTTTTGGTTTCGGTACAATAAAGCGCTCTCCACTCGCGTTTGGGTTAGGCGTTCTGGAGATCGCCCTGTTTAATAATGAGTCGTATCCTTCCATTGTTACACACTTTGGTTAGAGTAGCTTATGGGCGGGGTATTTAAAAATGTTTTGGTGTAAAATGACTGGGGAGCGAGCTTTTTTTGGATGGCTGTTGAAACTCCTTTTGCAGGCGACTGTCGGATGCTGCCAAGGCGAGGTGAGTGAGAACGGAAGGCGCCACATACGAGCGAGATTTTCGGAATTTTTGAGCCCCGTGTAGGTAAGCCGAAACTTACACATTTTTGCTATCTTCCACTTTCCCCATTCGCCCGGAGTAATGGTTTCAAATGCTGGTGACTCATGAATGGGGTCGTAGGGTTGGAGAAAACCTGGTTGCTTTATTTTAGTGACGGGGTGAATCCAACCCCTCGATTCCCCTCTTCGAGTGTATTACTCTCAACCGTTTATAATGATGTATCCTATCTTCTATCAATTTAGGCATATAATGGATATTGTTCGAAAGGAACTTTAGCCATTTCCAATTTAAAATCGCCGTCACATAGTAACATAGAGGTATATTTGACTCCTTTGCTTTGGATTGGTGACATTTCACATATGCCTACCTATAGGCGTTATATTATCTATCATTTAAGGAGATAAAAGAGTGAGCAGAGACTCATTTAATAAAAAGAATATCAACCCTATCCTAAAATCATGGGAAGATAAGATGTACATATGATTGAGGGTTGTAGTAATCGGTTGATGATCGTAGTGGGGTTAAAAAGGGAAATGTGGTAATTACTGTGATGGCTTCAACGGTTTTAATCGTGGGCTTTATGGTCTTTCAACCTTCATGGAAGGCTTGTCACCATTTTTGGTGGTAGGGGTGTAATTCTCCTTCAGGTTTAGTCCGGTTTCTTTCCGGCTCGGGTTGGTTTCCTGATCTTTATAACCGCCAACACTCGCAGCCTTGCGAAATAATGTTTCAACCCGTCATTGTAGAGGTACCAATCGGTTTCAGTTTAAATATCTGATGATCGAACGAGACTCGATCCCCTCCGAAGCTGAATCAACCGGGTTTCCCCTCGCCCTATGCTCGTTAACCTATAAAAAAGCGTGTCAACTTCACAAAAAACTGAGAATGAATAGTGAGGACAGTTCACTTGACTAACTCTGTGCCCTTCTCGACGACGATCCTATGCGGGGTGGGTAGCTTGTGGCCAGCTCTGCGGAGGGCTTCCTTGGCTTTCTCGAAGTTCGCGCGGTTGGTCCAGATGGTAAAGACGCCCTGTCCCATGTATACGCGGGCGGCGGTGCCTACTGCTTTGCCAAAGGCCCTGCGCATACCATCCGATACACGGTCTGCACCCGCGCCGGTCGCCTGTTTGTTCTCTCGTAGTACTTGGTGTGGATATACTCTTACCTTGAACCTGTAGTTCGCCTTGCCTACATCGTTCATGAGGTATTTGTTGGCAGTTATGCGGGCCGATTCGAGGGAATCATGTCTGATCTGGCAGGTCTCGTTGACCACTAGTGTGACTGCGATTGGCAACTCTTCAGTCAGGTTCCCCATATCAAACTGGGTTACCTTGACGCCCGGTACACCACCCATATACTCGCGCCGTGTGTACGATGGGCCTGAAAAATTTTTATACATTCTTCCTGGTTTTCTCGCCATAATATGATCTCCGTTGAATCTATAAGCATGTAGTTAGTAATTTGCGGTCTTAAAATGACTTCGGGTATTATAAATGTTATGCCAGATCAGGCGGTGATTAAAACAATATTATTTGTGGGTTGACCGACCGATCAACTCTTGATCATATCGTTCATCTGCTTCATAATTATATTTGATCCGCTCGATGTTCTCCTGGTCCTTGGCCAGCTTGTCGTTGACCGACGAGTTGAATGTCTCGTGGGCCATCTTTAGATCCTCGGACATCATGCGAACCTCTTCGATCGCCGATTCGCTGATCTTTCTGATTTCCCCTACCGATGTCCAGTCGGTCGCGTTTAGCTCTGTGCTTCTGGCTTCCAGCGCTGCAAATTCCGTGTTGATGCGATCCGTAACATCCTTATAGCGCTGATCAAGCCTGTCCTCCCAGTCTGAAACCTGATTGAGGAGGTCAGCGTTCACCATGTTGACCTCCGCTTCGACCCGCTGCAGATCGGATAGAAGCTCGTCGATGGCCGCAATGGCGGCATCCGGCTTGATCATGGCGTATTCTCCGGCCTTCAGCCTGCGAATCTCATCCCTGGTCAGCTCATAGTTGCCTGTATCCGACCTATGCTCATACGAGTTACCTCATACGAGTTACCTCATACGAGTTACTATCGTTTCTCTCCCGGTCCGGTCTGGCGATGAGCTGCTGCTCTATGGAAATATGGCTCTCGAAGTCTAATTACATCTCACCCTTTACGCGTTGATCAGTTCGTTCATTGTCTTCATGATTTGCTTGATCTTCTCTGCGTTCTCCCTGTCGGAGTCCATCTTCTTATTGATCGACTCCTCCACATCTTTCTGGGTACTCTTCATCTGGGCTATGGATTCATCTCTCACCGATATCATAGATGTCTTTCCGGCGTTGATAGTGGCGATGGCTTCGTCCTTGGACTTGCATGTCGACTTCTTGGCGGCGTCTGCAGCCATGATCGATTCCGATGAAGCGTCTTTTATCGACTTGATTGTCTCCGCCTTTAGGTTGGATGTCGACTTTAGAATATCGCTTCTGGTATCTTCCACTTGGCGAATCGTGTTATCCCTGAGGCCTACGATATGGTCGCTCACTTCTGTTCGGGTGTCCTCAAGCTGTTTCAGGACTGTGCCGCTGGTCTCTTTAAGCTCCAGGACGGCGGTTGAACTGGTTTCCTGGATTTGCCTGGTTGCGGCGGAACTGGTAGTGTCGAGCTGTCTGATCGTGACGGTCCTGGCATCGTCGATCTGGGCGGCAGCCTTCGTGCTGACATCCTCCATCCGCTTCACGGCAGAGGAGCTGATCCCTTCTATCTCTTTCAGCGTCTTCGTGCGGATATCCTCCAGATCGTCTATGGTATGGGATCTAGCGTCCTTCAGCTCTTTGGCGACCGTGGTGCGAATGTCATTGACCTCGCGGGATATCTCGGAGCGGATCCCTTCCATTTCGCCCGTGACTTCCACCCTAGTCTCCTCGATATCGTGCTTAACATCTGTCCGCGTGTCTATGATCTCCTTGTTAACCGTGGTCTTGGTCTCCTCCAGTTCCTGCATAAGGCAGGTGCGGGTGCTCTCCAGCTCTGTGGTCAGCATCTCCTTGGTCTCTTCGATCTCATTCAGCAGGTCTTTGGTCTCCCGACTCTGTCGTGAGATGTTGTTTTCGACCTCAATGATCTTGTTGATCAGCTCGTTTTCCGCCTCTCGAACCCTGGTGATCATCTCTACCTCGATCTTGTTCTCGAGGTTGCGCTCCATCATGTTCAGGTTATCCTCTAACGTACAGTAGCGGTACTCGATGTTGTTGAGGTTGATGATCTCTTTGCGAACGGCCGCCAGACGTTCGTCCAGATCCGAGAACGTTTTGTTCACATGATCGATCTGGACCTTCAGGTACTGGCCCGATTTGATAAGCTTGGTCTCCTGCGGGGTCACCCGTTCGGAATCCTCGACCAGGCCGTCTACCGTTTTCTTGATCGACTTCAGCTCTTCCCGGTGGCCGTCGAAGGTCCTGATATCTGCGGCGAACGATTCCTTCAGGCGGCTTTCTACGTTGGATACGGACTCCTTCACTTGGCTGATCTCAACAGAAAGTGCCCCGTTGATTTGCTCGATCTCGGTTGTCAGCGATTTCTTTATTTCGCCGGTTTCGGTTGTCAGCGATTCTTTTACCTGAGCGATCTCTCCGGATAGCGATTCGTTTCTTTGTTCGGTTTCGGCTGTCAGCGATTCTCTAATTTCCGCGAGGCTGGATTCAAACGATTTCTTTATTTCGCTGGTTTCGGTTGTCAGCGATTCTTTTACCTGAGCGATCTCTCCGGATAGCGATTCGTTTCTTTGTTCGGCTTCGGCTGTCAGCGATTCTCTGGTTTTCGAGAGGTTGGATTCAAACGATTCCCTGATATCGGTCATGTCTGTAATCAGCGATCCCTTTGCATTGCCGATCTCTGCGTTAAGCATTAGCTTCATATTATCGATGTTTGTCGCTATGGAACCCTTCATCTGATTCAGATCGGAATCGGTCGAGCTTCTGAAAGCGTCGATGTTTGCCTGAGAGTTGCCGATGCTATCTTTGATCCCGTTGATGTCGGCTTTCATCGTGTTCATGTCTGTGGCTATGGAATCTCTAACACGGGTGACATCTGCTAATAGGGACTCTCGGGCATACTCTTTAAGGGAGCGGATCTCCTCCTCATAGCCCGCCATGGTGGTGGACATCGCATCAAGTTTTGCGTCGGTGTTCTGTTCGCTTATCGCGGATAGACTATCACGTAGAGAGTTGATCTTGCTGTCCAGGATTGAAACAGAGTTCTTAAGGTGGTCAACTTGGCCGGTATGTTCGGACGTGAGGTTATTTATGGATGTGATCGTGGCTCTGTGCTCTTCCAAGGTGCGCTTGATTAATAATGTATCGTCGTCTGCATCCTTCGTCACGGACTTTGACGAATTCAGGCCGTCTGAGACCCTATTTACTGTGCTGTGCACCTCATTGATCTTCCCCTCATGACCGATCATACGGTCCTTTAAATCTTTGATCTCGATGGCGAGCGTTTTGAGGACGTCCCTTTCCTGTTCGATGTACTCGTCGAGCCTCAGCTCTCTGATCTTCCTTACCTCTTCGTACAGCAGGGCAATAGCCTGCTTCTGAGCCTCGATCTGGGACTTGTTCTCGGCAATGTTCTCTTCATACCGCTTGGTCTCAGATGGCTGTGCCGGCCCGGTCCTAGTTCTCTCCATCTCGAGTTTTTCCAGCTGTGTCGTGAGATCAGCGGTCTTCTTAGCAAGCTCCTCGTTCTGCCGGGTCAAGTTCTCGTTCTGTCTGGCGAGGTTATCGTTCTGCCGGCGCGTCTCAGAGCGGTAGTCCTCGACCTGCGCTTTCAACTCGTTCATGGTAGCGGTATCATCCGTGTGCTGATGGGGTTTTAAATCTATTTTCCCATCATGTTTAGGTGCCTCTCCGATCTCCAGTTTCTCCGGCGATCTGGCCGGGGCGTACGGAGACAAGGACTGGGATGAATGCAATATATTGGGCTTTAAAATAGGCGGCTTTAAAATGGGCTTCGGCTGCGGTATCGCATGCTTTGCTTGTGGTTTCTGCGCCGGGGCTTTATCGGTCTTATCCACTCCAGGAATCGGTGGTTTTCCGAGCGATACTACTACCGGCTTTTCTCCTGGCTTTTCCTGAGCTTTCGGCATCTTTTGCTCGATCTTCGTCTCTGTTTTCGCCTTGCCAGGCTTCGTGGGCTCGTTCTTACCATCGCTCTTGGCAAGGATCGACTGAAGTGTCTCGAGTTCCTTTTTCAACCGTTCGTCATCTTCTTTCGACCTTGGTTTAAACTCGGTTTTCTTCGGCTTTTTATTAAATAAACCCATTTAGATCCCAGCCTATATTTTTGCTACAAGCTATTGTAAATATTCAAAATATATCGGTCCATATACTTTGTTATTATCCAATAGCTATACTTGTATTACCTCTCTCTGTTATTATCCGTTATATCTTTTTGCTTCGATGTACAGACGATCGCTTTACAGTCCTTTTTGAAATGCTTTTGTTCTATCGTAGCGTTCGTATTGCCGAATCACCCGAAATCCTAAACAATCAAAAAAACACAGCGTTGTTTGTTACTCACGTTCTCTGGGCTGCGCAATGAAGAAAGCCCGCCAGCTTTAGCCGTGAGAGCAATCACAGATCACGGTAAAGGCCTGGATCGTGTGAACTGATATCGCTCGCATAAAGACCAGTCAGTACACCGGCCATAATACAGAAAGCAGCTATGTACCCACCATTCATCAGTTCATCAGTTCATCAGTTCATCAGTTCATCAGTTTATCAGTTTATCAGTTTATCCGTTCATTTATCCCTTTTCCCTATATGTTGCGCAGGACTCGACAAATTTGTCGGCCAGCTGCAGATAGGATGCGGCATGTAAATGGGTATATGCTGCGAGCGTATTATTGGAAATCATGCCGTCCATACCCTCTCGAATCCCGGCGCCACGGTTGAGTCTGTACGCGAACTTCGTATTTGAGGGTAGATCGGTGATCATTGAGTGGTGGAACTCATGGCCCTTAAAGATGGATCCTTCCTCCCCGATCGGAGCATTAGTTTCAAAGCGGCCGACTACGTAGCCTATTGTTCGGACGTGTTTCATGGAAGCTGTTCCGTCGAACACTCCCGCCATCCCGTGGCGGGAGCCGTCCTCGATCTCGAGGTTTTTCATCAGATACATTAGCCCGCCGCACTCGGCGTATATTGGCATTCCCCGTTCTGACGCCTCACAGATCGATTTTCTCATTGTCTCGTTGGCAGCGAGGTCTGCGGCAAAAATTTCTGGGTATCCTCCCCCGATGATTATCCCGTCGACTTCGGGTATTTCTTCATCATGGAGGGGGCTGAACTGGATGATCTCCGCGCCTTTGCATTGGAGAAGATCGATGTTGTCCTTGTAGTAAAAGTTAAACGACTCGTCAAGCGCGAGGCCTATTCGGACGCCGCCAGGCTTTCGGGTGGTAAAGATCTCCGGTTTGCGCTCCCTGAGTTGTGGCGCCTCGTTCGCGATCTCTACGATCCGCTGTAGGTTTAGGTTATCCCGTATTGTCTCCTTGATTTTATCAAGTTTGGCATCGAAACCCTCTACCCGGGAAGCGCCCTCTCTAGCCGGGATCAGGCCTAGGTGGCGCATGGTCAGCTTCATCGCGTTGCTCCTTGGGACGGCTCCCAGCACCTCCACGCCTGTATACTTCTCTATGGCCGTGCGGGCTTTCTCCGCGTGGCGGTCGCTGCCGATTTTGTTCAGGATTACGCCTTGGATGTTTACGCTTCGATCGAAATCTCTATAGCCCTTGACGATGGCGGCCGTGCTCCGGGTGATGCTCTGGGCATCCACGATCAATACGACCGGCGCTTTTAGTATTTTGGCGATCTGGGCGGTAGAGCCCGTGTCTGACAAGCTTTCCAGTCCCTCGTATAGCCCACGGACGCCTTCAATGATAGAGATATCGCAGCCTTTCGAGGAGTGCAGAAAGGCCTCGAGGACTGCCCTGTCCGACATCAGATAGCCATCCAGGTTTCCGCCCTGCTTGCCCGTGATCATGGAATGGTAGCTGGGATCTATGTAGTCTAGGCCTACCTTAAATGGCTGGACGCTCCTGCCCTGGTCTTTGAGCAGCGCCATGATGGCCACAGATATCGTCGTCTTGCCGGCGCTGCTCCGGTCGCCGGCCAGGATCACCCTCGGTATCTTTATCATAACAGCGTCAAATCCCTAAGGTATGCGTCTTCTAATGCTTCGGGAACCTTATTATCCTTTTCCGTTAAAACTTTCGCCGCAAGGTCCCTATATATGGAAGCGACTTCAGATCCGGCACCCGCCTCGATGAGGCTTTTCCCTTCTCTCTCGCATTGTTGAACGATCCGGCTGCGCGGGATATACGCCATCATGGGCACTCTAAGCGCGTCCGCAAACCGCTGTACGATCTCCCGCTCTCCGGACGCCTCCCGCTCATTGCAGATAATCCCGCCCAGCTGCGTCTTCAGCGTATTGAGACCGCGGCATATATTGTTGGCGGCGTACAGCGGCATGTACTCTCCCGAGGTGATAATATACGCTTCTCCAACCATGTTTTTCGTGATGGGGACCGCGAAGCCGCCGCAGACGATATCCCCCGGAACATCAAATATGACTACGTCAGCCTTCTCCATGGCTTTAGAGATCTTGTGAAGCAGCTGCACCGCTACGATGATCCCCCTGCCGGCACAGCCCACGCCAGGCTCAGGGCCTCCGACCTCGGCGCATTTTACCCCACCGTAGCCCTCGAAGACGATTTCCCCTTCCAGGATGCCATCCGTTTTATTGTTGAGCCGGCGCACGGTATCCATGATCGTCGGTATGCGCCGGCCGCCGAGAAGGGTGATCGACGAATCGCTCTTCGGATCACAGCCTATCAGCATGACACTCACGCCCATTTCGCCCATCGCTGCAGCCATGTTAGAGGCGGTCGTCGATTTGCCTATGCCGCCCTTACCATAAATGGCCAGCTGCTTCTGTCTCATAGCATGCTCCTCAGCGTCGCCCCGAACTCCGACTCCACGATCCGGTTCACGCCCAGCGTCTTCGGGTGCAGGTCGATCTCTACCATTACATGCTGGTGGCCTGCTTTGCGCAGCGGGTCCACTTGTCGAGGGCCGTTGGTGATTGAGAAGATCTCCATACCCCTCAGCGCATCAACAGGAATACCGTGAGGAACGCCGGTGATGACCGCGTAGTCGTAATCATGGTATTTCTCTCTTATGATTTCGGCCGCTATATTGCCCGTAACCGGATACTCATCCAGCCCGCCAGTAATATGGTTGATTGCATACCCCTTCTCCCTGAAGGCCTTTGTGACAGTGGCCGCATACCTTCTGATCCTGGGAAGACCGGTTTCCATTTCTAAATTGGCGATAGTGATAGGCGCCGGCGCGCCGAGCTTCTCTGCCGCTTCGCATACGGCAAGGTTGGCATCGGCGAACATGTACGCGGTCTCCTTTTTGGCATTGAGGATTGAGATCCCCCGCCTCTCCTGATGCATTAGCTCTATCAGCCTCGTCGCCGCCTTATATTTCAGGTCACCTCGGGAAGGCTCGATGTAATCGCTGCTGGCCGCGCCAGCCCTCTTCTCAAGCTCGGTGGCGAGAATCAGCATCCTCTTCTGTCGCTCCATCTCAGCCCGGTCAAGGATGCCAGCAGCATATGCCGCCTCCAGGGTGAGGATGGCCCCTGTCGTGTTATCCCCGTATCCTGCGTGGATTTCCACTTCGACGACCGGTACGCCTGGTTCCGCCTCCTCCACCGCCCGGTGGAAGTTTTCGCCGATGATCATGCTGGCGCAGGTGCCCACTATACCGATCGTCCGTGGATTAAACCGGTCCGTGACCTTCTTCAGGACGCTGACCAGGATATCATGAGCTCCGAAGACGTAGTCCGAGTCACACATGGCCGTGGTGACCACTCGGATGCCATCCTCCTCCAGCAGTCGGGAATGCTTGAAGCAGCAGCCTGGCGGTCCGTGCAACACCGCTACATCCACATCAAGATCGCGCAGCGTGTACAGTGCTGCTACGATGGCGCTTGGCCGCGGCTGTATTATCCGGTCATCTTCCACAGGTCCACTACCTCCATGTCTTTACGCACGATATAATCATATCTCCGGGAGAGGTCATCCTGATCGCCGTTCTGATGCCTTCTTCAAGGCTGGCGGCGTTCAACTTTCCCGCGCTGCGCAGACGGTCCCCGACCAGTACCACATCGTCGATCCATTCGGCCGCAATGCGGGATGCCTGCTCCGGGTTCAGCCCTTCGCACACGTTATACCGTTCTTCGCCCAGCACCAGCACCTTGCGCCTGCTATCGGCGTGGCACCTCCCGAGTGCATGCATCACCCCGTCGATCGTTAGTCCTGAACAGGAATTGTCCAGCAGCGTACGGCCTTCAATCGTATCCAGTTTCATCCGTCCTGGGATCCCTGAAAAGCCGGACAGACTCTTACCGATTGCGCTCTCTGGGACGCCCAGCCGCAAGGCTGCGGTTGTAGCGCACAGTATCGGCACCGCATATGTGTCTATGTCCAGTCCCGGGGAGAAACTCGGTTTTATCGGGTTATTCAGCATCCACCCTTCCATCGCCCCGTCCCTGCCGAAACAGAGGTCTCCGCCCTCCCCGAAGGTGATCTCGCTGAGCCCTAGGCCGACCCGGTACGAGGAGTCATGTATGATCGTGCAGTCCGGCCTCGCGTTCTCGATCATCTGCATCTTTGCAGTATATGACATTTTTGTTCCTCCAGCGATCGGGTAGCCCCTATCAAGGGCGGTGATGACGCCTACATCGGCCGTTCCGCATCCTCCTAGCGAGACTTCGAAGATGCACGTCGTCGGGTGTATCCCGGCGTCTCGGGCTCGATCGAGCGCTTTTATTATGTTGGCCGGGGTAATGCTCAGCCTGTCTCCAAGGGGCTCTCCATCGTAGGTCAGCCCGGTGCTGGCGTGTAGCAGGATTTTCTCGCCCGCCGATCGTAGCATCCCCGCCAGGATGGTGCAGGTAGTGGTCTTCCCGTACGTCCCGGTCACCTCTATCGACCTGACTCCCTTGAGGCGGCCTGTCGCCTCGATTAGCATGCCAGTCATCCGGTGATGGGTGATGATCCTCGCGCCGAGCTTCCCCGCATCCTTCATTATCGGAGCGTAATTCAGGTGTACAGGGGTCACCAGCAGGTCATATTCCCCGGCTTCGGAGGGTTTGACCACATGTATACCCGCATCGTCCTTTCTTCTTGACGTTCCGTAGACGTCCACGGCGAAGGCATCGTAGCCCAGGGCTTTAAGCTCGCCTGCCAGTACCAGCCCACCATGGTTCACGTCCAGGACGGCGATGCGAGACGCTTCAAGTTTCATCTGCCGGATCGATCCTTCGGTCGCTTTTCTTCAGTTCTGGTAGACATCATATGCCTGCGAGATCCTCCTGCAAGAAAGCTCAGCGATCAGGTCGTCCGGCCCCAACGGGTCTGCATAGACAATGTCATAGCCATTGTAGCTGATCCTCTTCTCGCCGTCCTTAAGTCCGATCAGGCCTGGGATGTCCTCTTTGATGTGAACTCCTTTGGCCAGGAACAGTGGAAACACGACGATCTTATTCACCCCGGTGCCTTGAAAGCTGTCGAGCCCGTCCTTGATGCTGGGCTTATTCATATTCATGAAACCAATACGGGTCACCGCATTCGGCATCCGTTTAGCTATACGTGACGCGATGTCCTCGATCAGCTCCTTGTTATGGGGCATGGAACTTCCATGTCCGACGACCAACAGGCCGAACTTTTCGCTTTCCATCACAAACAACCACTCCGTATGTATTTACTTGATTAATATACACCGGCAGGCGTTCTGCCGCTAGACTATAACATTATAAGTGCTTCTGAAGATATAAAAAATTTTAGTTTCGTAATACTGGTTATGAAAAATTTTTACATTTTTATACGCGTCATAATGAAAACTTCCGGCTGATGATTGTGTTTTAATCCACGGCCATAGGCATCATTATTTATCCTATGATGTAATACAACTATATGCAAATGAACCTAAGTGACATTAAAAATTCTCTGCTCAGCAGCTTCATGCCCAAGAAGAACAACGTTAAAGGTTCTCAGCCCAACAACTTCACGGTCAAGAACCGTGATAAGGTGACGCCTTACCCGACAAAGGATGGTTCGATCGTCTGGGAGCTGTACCACCCCAATCATTTGCAAATGACCGATGTCAGTATTGCTGAGGCCTATGTGGAAGGCGGCACAGAGACGAAGCCCCACGTTCACCATGCGGCCCAGGAGATCTATTATATTATCGATGGGGAGGGTACCATGATGCTGAACAACCGGCGGATCGACATACGCACAGGAGACGCGGTACTGATCCCGAGCGGGACGTCACATAAAGTCAAGGCGGGGGGATACGGTGTCCGGATCCTCTGTGTGTCGACGCCTCCGTATATGCATGAGGACACCGGGCTTGTGAATGTCTGATCACAAAACGCTATCCGTTCCTTTTATATGATTCCGCAAGCTCCTCGACATCGTCGTAGTACCTGCCTTTCAGCCCGGCCATGTGGCCGCTGAACGCCTCGCAAAAGCTTTCTTCGGGACTCGAGGAGTAGCCGGACGGCTCCCTGTGCACGTAGATCCGCCCCCATCGTGCCCTTTCCCCCGGCTTCATTCTTACATAGATATAATGGGCAAGCTCGTGGAACAGGATATACCTGATCGGGCATCCGCAGGGTGGATGGTAGTTACATGACGAGTCGATCGCGTACTGGCGCCAGAGCTTTTCATCATCCTCAAGCCATCCGGCATTGATAAGGATCACCGGGCCTGGAAGGAACGGCAGCCAGTGGTTCAAGCACATCGAGTAGCCGCCAAGCCGGTTGCCAAAATATCGCCTGTCGAGAGACTGCAGTAATGATGGCACCCGGACTACCGCGATGAACGCCCTCGCTGTCAATCCAGGGTAACGCGACTCCAGCTCTTCGGAGACCGACTTAATCAGGCGGCTACATTTGTTGGCGCGGCCGAGTAGAAGCCTCATGGTTGATCCGTCGTTTCTGACGCGGTGCAGAACATTATTTGCACTGGGTTCCGCGGAAGATCAGCGCGTCGCCGGCTCCACGAGAGGCGGCCCATCTGCTGAATACCCGTTCCCCGCCCAGCTTCGCCATGATAAACAGCGGGGCCACTAGAGGCAGTCGTACATATCGGTAATAGCGTCCGTCGTCGAGCATCCGGTCCATGCAATACACCAGCCCGGTATCCTGGGATGTGAAGACTTCGCCGCGGATCCCTGCGCGAGCCATCAGCTGATCAATGGAGCGCCGGGTAAAATATTGCCTGTGGGCACGGTGGTAGAACCAGCGCCGATCGCCAGTGCTATGGCGCAGCGCGAGCATCTCGGACGATGGCACATCGATCACGACAAGGCCGCCGGGGGCCAGCAGTTCTGACACAGATCGCAAAAACGGTAGCGGATCATCGATGTGCTCCAGCACTCTGAAGAGAGTAATAATATCGAACCGGGCTGAAGTCGGGATCTGATCAAATTTTTTATAGGCGGTGTGCGATCTAGCGACAAAGGCACGGAGTTCATCATTCATTTCCATGCCTTCTGCACACGCAGCCCCCGCTTCCATTGCTGCCGACAGGAATGAGCCTGCAGCACAGCCAATATCCAGGGTCCGGGCACCCTGAAGATGGCTTTTCATGCCCGCAGCCCGTTTCCGTGCCAGCGGAATGGCGTCCGCAAATATCTTCGCCGGCGCACGGCTGCCATGGTATGATGCCTCGTACTCTTCTCCACCATAGTCCAGCGGCCCTGGCGAGATAATTGTAAGGTGGCCGCAGTCGCCGCATGCCGCCAGCAGCCCCTGCTCCCCATCTTTCAGCGCCCGGGTGTATGTGATAGTGGCAGCCCCACAACACACGCAAGTAGATATTTGCTCTCTAACCGGCGACATATGTGTTGTAGTTTGCTTGCTTTTAACTCTTAACCTTTTGGTTTAAGGTATAGATAAGGCCGTGTTATCATGAGCAATATGAATACAAGCCCAGAATAATTGTACCAAATATACGAAAGTTGTGACTATCGAGAATATTCGACGCCTAAGACCGTGCTGGAGGCCGACAAACTCTACTGTATAACACGATGAAAGTGCACGGCCATGTGTTCATCGGATCCTTATGCTTGTACGCTTACACCGATTGAAATCTTATTGAAAGCATGGGCTGGATAATAGTATGCCCTGGAAATGCGATGACACCGCAAAATCTACGTGCTATAACATGAGAGACTCAAAAATTAAGGTCTTAAATGGGGGGTTTCAGGAGGCCCGGGCTTCGGCTCGATCTCCGCCTTTGCCGCCCTTGTCCGAGCGGTCCTTCTTCTTCAAATCTTCCTCGATCCACTCGAGCCGGCCCAGCGCAGGCTGGCGCATGGTGAGGCCGATCTTGCTCTCCCGCGGGTCATGCTCATTGAGGCTAACGGTCACGATCCTAGCCCGAACTTTATCGCCCTCGTTCAGCGATCTGTTGGTATCTCTGCTGGTCAGGCGGGCGTTCTTCTCGTCATAAGTCATAAACTCGTCTGCGATCTGACTGACATGCACTAGGCAGTCCACAGGCCCAACCGCCACAAATGCGCCGAAGTTGACGATTTCGACGACAGAGCCCTCAATGATCTCCTGCTGTTCTGGCTTGTAGGAGATAGCATCGAAGGTGACCTCGTAGTATACGGCACCATCTCCCACCAGGATATGGCCTTCGCCAATCTCTACCACGCCTGTGACGGCAACGATTGAGCCTAGCGCCTTGTCGATGCGGCCTTCCATTTTCTCCCGAAGGGTCTCAGCAATTACGTTCTCCAAGTCCTCTTCCAGCCTCTGGGGCGGTATCCTGATGATGTCTACAAGTCTAACTTTCCTGTACATAGCATCCCATCCGTGTAATGATGGTTATTAATGCAACGGCGATCATCGGTCTGTCTGTTGATCTATCTATTCGATCTCCAGTTTATGCCGGGACCGCATGAATATGACCTTGATGCCGTCCATTTTCAGTCGTTTTCTCAGCTCTGAGTCGTTGGTGAATACCGGGGCGTCTATCTCCTTTCCCAGTCTCTCCAGCACATCGTCGGCGCTACCTGATGCATCGATGATCTGGCATCGACCCAGCAAACTCGTCGCGACGGCCAACGCGGCCCGGTCTTTTCCCGTTACTTTCTCCCTAAGAGAGACGATCTCGTCCCTCACGGCCGACGGCACCAAGAACTCGTCGAATCCAAGTCGGCGCAATTCGTCGAATATGTCAATGCCGTGCTGCCCTGGAACCATGAGCCCGTTGGTATCGACCAGCACTTTCAACCGATCAATTCTCCGATGCCGATCAGCCGCCATCTGGCGCCGATCCTGCGGCTGATCGCGATTCGAGAGCCGACTTCGGCGCATACAGGTCGCTTGAGTTTAACCTCCGCCTCGCTGCCGCGGGCGGATGTTACCACGCCGATGGTCATCGAGGTGCCCACGCTGAGCATGAGCGGCTCGCTGGTAGCGATGGGCTTGACCTTCTCGTCCTCGCTGACGCCAACCACCCGGTCGAGCAATTTGGTCTTGACCACGAACTTCTGCCAGACGGGTGGGAGTGTGCCGGGCCTGCCTACCACCTGGCCGGCCAAACCATCGCTCTTGGTCATCGCTGGGTCCAGTCTGGTGCCCACGGCGAGTAGGCCGCCCGGAGTCGCGATATCGACGCTTTCACCGCCGTAGACGAGCTTTGTGACGGTCGTTTCGATGGGAATCCAGCTGGTCTTGTTCTCGGATTCCACTTTACGTCCGGGACGGATCTCAATATCATCCTTGACATCGAGCTTTCCTTGGGAAACGGTGCCTCCGATGACGCCGCCATTAAGTTTGGACGGTACGGTTCCGGGTTTGTTCACATCGAAGGACCTGGCCACGAACATGATCACCGGTTTTTCCAGGTCATGTACCGGGGTTGGGATGGTCTCCTCGATGGTTTTGATCAGTACATCGATGTTGACCTTCTGCTGGGCCGATATCGGCACGATCGGGGCGTTTTCGGCGACGGTTCCCTTGACAAAGGCCTTGATCTGGTTATAGTGCTTGATCGCATCTTCTCTGGACACGATGTCGATTTTGTTCTGGGCAATGACGACGTTCTTGATGCCGATTATATCCAGTGCCATCAGGTGTTCTTTGGTCTGAGGCTGGGGGCAGGGCTCATTGGCTGCGATGACCAGCACTGCGCCGTCCATGATCGCGGCTCCGGAAAGCATGGTGGCCATAAGCGTCTCATGTCCCGGAGAATCGACGAAGGACACGGTCCTGAGTTCCTCCACGTCCCCCCCGCACGTCGGGCACTTTGCGGTTGCGCAGTAGCACTCGGGCTCGCCGCAGTTCTTGCACTTGTAAAAGGTACAGTCGGCGTAGCCGAGGCGGATGGAGATGCCTCGCTTGAGTTCCTCGCTGTGGGTGTCGGTCCACACCCCTGAGAGGGCGCTGACCAGGGTGGTCTTACCATGGTCTACGTGGCCTACCATACCGATATTAACGACAGGCTGTGACAAATCTGTTATCCTCCGGAAGAAATAATGTATAAGCCGATAAGCATAGCTATATATCAGTTCTCACGATGTTCTATGAGTTAGTATCCCTTCTCATATAAGTAGATTTAGGAAAATAATTCTTATATCTTTTCATGCGTGTTCACTTTGTGCACTTCGCCAGGCCTGTACTACTGGGGTATCCTATCAAAGACCGGTTTTCCTCCTTGCGCTATCGGCTGCCCCATACCATTTGCAGTTCGATCTGGCGGATGTCCGCGTGATTCAGTGGACTAGCTGGGCGGTGTCGCCGCTTTTTATGGTGCTGAGCAGTTGAGGCTGCTGAGGACCTGCGTCGTGAGGATCGGCGGCGACCAGGTAGCTATTATCGTTTGATCGTACCAAAAAGATCTTTGATTTTTTTGGCCTGTCCCAATTTTGCTTAAAATTATATGTCAACCCAAGAGTGTTGGGGAGGCCAACTGGTTAGCAAAATTGGGACAGGCCCGATTTTTTCGATCAACTGCGATGGTGTCTCTTCTGTTGTGGCTGATCGCCCTTTTTCTGGCTCCCTTTTTCGCCTTCTTCATCGTGGTACTCCCGGTCGTGTTTTTCGCGCAATGCCTCTTTTTTCCGGCGAAGGGCTTCTTCCTCTTCCTCTTCCTCGTCGTCCATCTCTCTTCTGGATTTTTTCTTGATCTCCACCGGTCACATCTCCTGTATCACATTTATTATTATAATTTATTTATATTATGTTATGTGTGGGTCATAGGTATATTTTTCTGCCGTTTCCCCGGCCTATCGACCAAGATAACCGTATGAGCATCAATCCTCCTGCAGGTGCACAGTAAATATTTAACTGAAGCTGAAAGATAGCTACGTGGGCAAATCCCTTTGAGCCGATGATCTCTTATGAGGACCATTATTTTCACCCACGGGGATAGCGACGGGCTATGCGCCGGCGCACTGGCGCTTGCTGCATTCCCCGACTCGCCGATCTACTTTACCAACGCGGTATCAATCATGGCTGACATTGAGAACGCGAAGGGTTTCAACAGGGTGGTGATCAGCGACATCGCGATCAATATACCGACCAGCGGACAGCTCAAGGATCGCATCGACCGGCTGGCGGCAGGGGCAGAGGTCATCTACATCGACCACCACCCGCTGCCCGAAGGTTTCAAGGCCGAATGGTTGACCAGCGATCTTACCAGCAGCGCCTCTGAAATGGCCTACCAGTACTTGAAAGATCGCCTGCCTAAGGATATGAGCCGGGTGGCGCTGTACGGTGCCATCGGGGACTACAGGGATGATTCGAGCAGCATTTACAGCCTGATCCAGGACTGGGATAAGCGCAGTCTGTACTACCAGGCGGGCACCCTGTCACAGGGCATTGAGATCGGCAGACGTGACTATGACTGGAAGCGCTACCTGATCATGCAGCTATCCAGGAATATACAGCCGTCCGACATACCCGACCTAGTGAAAAACGCTCAGAAGGAGGCCCAGATGGAGAATGAGATGCGACTGAGGGTGCGGAAAGATGTAATCCGGATGCGCAACCTCTCGTATGTGCTCGATGAGAAGGCCAGCATCGGCAAGGCGGCGATATATGCCCGGGTATATGGCCGTACTCCCGTCGGCCTGTCGGCAGAATACCGGGAAGGCAGGGATGTTTACGATTTCAGCCTGCGGGCGATCGGGCGCATTAACCTGAATCCCGTGATAAGCCATGTGGCACCGAAGCATGGTGGCAACGGTGGAGGCCATCCCCTTGCAGCCGGCGGTCGGGTCCCGGCGGCCGACCTGAAGGAATTCCTGCGCGATCTGGATGATGCAATCGGGGAAGAGCTAGGCGTTTAAACCATCCACCACAAGGGTGCAAGGGAGGTTTTTATTTACAATGGTAATCGCTCGTTGAAAAATCCTCTTATGCCTTTGTACCCATGACTGGTTATCAATTCTTTTTGTCATAGTGACTGTTATTCACTTAGGATAGTCACGATCTTACCAGCACCAGCCCTTTTCTTTGCCGTAACATATTAATACGAGGACACACTATCTCCAAGGCGGTGATTCTGCATGGGAAAGACTGGAAGCGTTGAATGGGTCCAGATCCGCGGCAGGAAGGGCCAGATGAGGCTCGTCCCCAAGGGTGACTCCCAGGGTAACAAGCCCGGCCCTCAACAGCGTTATGATTCCAAAGGCTTTGTGCGTCGCGTCATATCCAGGACGAAGAAGAACGTGCTCGGCGTCAAGGCAAGATCAAAGAAATAATTATTCTATAGCAGGCCCCATAAGGGGCCGAATATATATCATACTCGATTATGTTTGATACTTTTTCTATGGTGGTAGTGTACTACCGATCAACTACCAATGTATTATATTATGATTTTCCCAGATAACAATACACCATTTATTGTTTAATATAATTATTGTCTGATATTTACATGCTTAGGATACAGATCGATCTTCACCGAATTTTTTTAGCTTCCTGCAATACAGCTAAAAGATTTGTTTTACATATTTATAATATTCATTTCATATTTTATACCCCGAATAAAAAGGTTTAAGACACAAGCGGTACATTTTATGACAGCATCTGACTTGATATGATGCTATTCAGGGGAATTGTATGTCAAAGGCTGAAATACTGACCCAGTTGAAGACGGCCGAGGAGCAGGCGAAAATGCGCCGTGAAAAGGCCAACGAAGCGGCTAAACAGACCGTCACTGCCGCCAGGGCTGACGCCTCGGCAATCATCGAAAGTGCCCGGAGCAAGGCAGCTACTGAGGCGCAGACCAAGATCGATAAGGCTGCAGCCGAGATCGGCGCCCAGTCGAAATCAACACGCAGCGCCGGCGAGAATGATGCAGCCGCTCTGAAGGCATCAGCATCGAAGAACGTGAGCACCGCCACTGATTATCTAATAAAAGAATTTGAGAGGTACATCGATGTTAGAGCCTCAAAGAATGGATAGGGTCCTCATCGTCGGTACCAAAGACGTAATGGAGACCACGATCAACGCACTGCACGATCTGAACCTGCTGCACGTGGAAGACTACATAGCTGAAGATGAGTACTTTCGCATAGGCAAACCCCTGAAGACTGCGACTCCACTGTCCGAGAAGCTGCTGAAGCTGCGATCGATCAAGAGCTACCTCGGTACCAAGGATGTCATCCCGATAAGGGAAAAACAAGACAAGGTCCTTAAGGAGCTCGAGGCCAACCTCGGGTCACTGGAGCAGACGGTCACGAAGAAGACGTCCGAAAAGAGTGCCCTGGAGTCCGAAATCAAAGAGTTGGAGCACAAATCAGAAGTACTGAAGCCCTACGAAGCCCTCGGGGTCCGGCCGGAACTACTATCCGGGTATGAGTCCGTAGCAGTGTTTACTGGCACGACCACCACCGATATCGAACCGATCATCAAGGGCATTACCAACGACTATGAGCTGTTCTCAGCGCCATATGAAAAAGGCACTGTCATATCTCTCATCGTTCCAAAAGACGTAGCCGACAGAGCCTCAGAAGCGCTAATGAAGAGCAACTTCGTTGAAGCCGAGCAACTCCGGGAAAGCGGCGAGCCTGCAGATATCCGAAAGAGCCTTGAAACTAAAAAAGCCGAGGACGAGGATAGACTTAAGACAGTGAACAGCGAACTCGGCGAACTGAACGAGAAGTATGCTCGGTTCATCGTCTCTTCGGAAGAGTTACTTAACATTGATACCGAGAAAGCCGAGGCGCCGCTGAGGTTCGCCACATCCGAAAACACGTTCGTGGTAGAAGGCTGGGTACCTAGGCCAAACTTCGACGAACTCAAGACTGCGCTTGAGAAGATCACCAACGACAGCATCTACGTCACGAAGATAGAACCGATGCCCGAGGCATACAAGGGAGAGGTGGACGCCGCCCTAGATAAGCACGTCAAGCACCACGAGATCAACGCGCCGGTAAAGTATAACAACCCCAACCTCATAAACCCAATCGAGGCGCTGGTCGACGTGTTCGGCAGACCGAGATACGACGAAGTCGATCCGACAATACTATTTGCCATCGTGTTCCCGCTCTTCTACGGCTTCATCCTAGGCGACGTCGCCTATGGACTGCTAATCCTTATCCTCACTCTAATTGTGAAGCAAAAGCTGAAGTACAACGAAGGCTGGCAACTCCTACTCAATATCATGATAGTCTGCTCACTATCCTCGATCTTTTTCGGATTTTTGTTCGGCGAGTTCCTCGGTTTTTCAATGGCCGAGCCAATCGTGAATGGCCAGGGCGGGATCATGGGGATCGTATCCCTATCCCATTTATATCCTCACTCGATCACCATCGGCCCCATCGGTCCATTTAAGCTTCCCTTTGAGCGTCTACAGCCAGGAGGCTTTGACTCCGACGGCGTCTACGTTTTCGGCATTAAGGATCTGCTCGTCTTCACCTGCATCGTCGGTGTATGTCACCTCATGTTAGGCCACGCGCTTGGCTTCCGGAATGAACTGAAGCAACACGGTCTGAAGACAGCAGTTCTCCACAAAGTCAGCTGGGCGAGCATGCTGATGGGCGGAGTTGCGATGGTATGGTACATTTTCCCGGTCTTGATGACACATGGTTCGTGGAACCTGTTCGACCCGCTGCTCCTTATCGGCGCAGTACTCTTTATCATAGGATTCATACTGCTGCAGCTGGGCGAGGGCTGGATGGGCACACTGGAGCTCACATCGCTTGTAAGCAACGTATTCTCATACACTCGTCTTCTGGCGGTGGGCCTGTCATCAGTAGGAATCGCTTTTGCTATAAACACGATAATCCATATGCTGGGCGGCGCAGGCGCAATAGGCCTGATAGGCGCAGCGATCGTATTCCTAATAGGACATACGGTTAACCTGGTCATAGGTATCTACGCCCCCTTTATCCAGTCGCTCAGGTTACATTATGTAGAATTTTTCCAAAAATTCTACAAGGGAGGGGGCAGAATTTACGATCCATTTGGATATAATAGAAGATATACGGAGGATTAACAATGGTTGATGCAATTACAGCAATAGGTATAGGTCTGGCAGTCGGATTGGCAGGTATTGGTACTGGCTTGGCGCAGGGCCCAGTCGGTGCGGGGGTCGTAGGCGCCGTTGCCGAGGATCGTTCATTCCTCGGTATGGGTTTCGTCCTGATGGCGTTCTCCGAAACCGTCGTCATATTCGGCATGCTCTTTGGCCTCCTGCTGATGTTCATGGCATAAGGTGGACCAGAGATGGGACTGGACAAAGTGGTAAAGGACATCTCGGATAAGGTCGAGACGGAGTGTAAAGAGATCAAGGCAAAGGCACAGGTCGAAGCCGACGATATCAAGAAGTCGGCCGAGGCCAGCGCCGTGCAGGTCCACTCTGAGGAGCTCGCCAAGGCGGACGATAAGATCTTCAAGATGAAGCAGAGGGAGCTTTCCAGCGCCAAGCTTGACGTAAAGAAGGCCAAGCTTAACTCGGAGAAGGAGGTGCTTGAGACGACGCACGAGACGTTCGTCGGGCAACTATCCGCTCTCCCCAAAGAAAAGAAAGTTGATATATACCAGAAATTGATCAAGCTGGCGAAGACGGACATCCCGCAGGGCAAGATTTTTACCAACGCGGCGGACTCCGATCTGGTGAAGGACTCCGAATACCAGTATGGCGGCAATGTCAAGTGCATAGGCGGAATCGTGGTGACTAGCGTGGACGGCAGCGTCAACCTCGACTATACTTTTGACTCGATTCTGGAGGACGTATGGACGTCCTCGATGAAACCCGTTTCTGATATTTTGTTTGGCAGCAGGTGAACTCTATGTCAGGGCGACGTACACTGGGCAACTATGCATATGCAAGCACAAGGGTCAAGATGAGAAGGGCGTTCCTCTACAAGAAGGAGACCTTCCTCAAGCTCCTACAGATGGATCTACCCGAGATCAGCAGGTTCATCGAGGAAAGCAGATATAAGAAGGAGATCGATGAACTGGCGACAAAGTACTCCGGCATCGATCTGCTGGAATATGCGCTGAACCTCAACATGGCCAGAGAAATGAATGAAGTCCTGGACTTCTGTCAGGGCGATATGAAGGTGCTCCTCGGCGCCTACCTCATGCGATGGGATGTCTGGAACATCAAATCGATTCTGAGGGGGAAGAATTACGGCGCCTCCGAAGAAGAGATCAAGGAAACCCTCGTGCCCGCAGGCGAGCTGCGCACGTCGATCCTGTCTGACCTGATTCACAAAGGCAGCATACCGGACGTAATCGAAGGGCTGAGCGGGACTAAGTTCTACAAACCCCTCTCCGCATCGCTGGAGGACTTCAACAAGACACAAACGCTGTCCAAGCTGGAGAATAGCCTGGATAAAGCCTATTATGCCAACCTGCTCTCGCTCAAGATCTCGGGCACCAACGCCGACGAGCTGATGCTGACCTTCGTCAGGAGGGAGATCGACATCACAAACCTACGAACGCTGTTCCGGCTGAAAAGGCAGGGACTAGAGCATGAAAAGATCTCGGACTACATCGTTCCAGGCGGATTCAAGATCAAGGCCGAAGAGCTGAGAAAAATGGCGCAGGCGCCTAACATAGACGAGTACATGAATATGCTCAAAGATACCCCCTACTGGCCGGACCTCGCCGAGGCAGTCGAGAACTACCGAGAAACCGGCTCGCTGAACGCGGTCGAGGTCGCGCTGACCAAAGCTCAGATCAGCTACGCCGAGAAAATTTCAAACGCCAACCCTCTATCGATCCTGCCGATCCTAGGGTACACCGTGAGGAAGAACGTCGAAGTTAACAACATCCGCACAATCGCCCGCGGTAAGGAAGTAAGCCTCAGCGACGAGGTTATAAGAAAGCAGCTGGTGATCTGATGGAAATTGCAGTGGTTGGCAGGAGCGAGTTCGTGGTTGGCTTTAGGCTGGCGGGAATCAGGAAGACCTATGATGCCGGGACCGACAAGGAACTCGAGAGCAAGATCAGAGACTGCCTGAACGACCGGGAACTGGGTATCATCGTCCTGCATGCGGATGATATCAAAAAGCTTTCCCAGGGCCTACAAAAGGTCGTCGACGAGTCCGTCGAGCCGACTTTCATCGCGATCGGGAGCAAAGAGGATTCAGGGCTGCGCGAAAAGATCAAGCGCGCCATCGGTGTCGACCTGTGGAAGTGAGCGGGCAACCGAAATAACCCCTATCGATCTATCTATGAATGTAATCTGTTAACAAAGGTGTTTATTGTGAGCGAACAAGGAACAATTTACAGGGTAGCCGGTCCGGTGGTGACTGCAATCGGCCTGAACGCCCGTATGTACGACGTGGTGAAGGTTGGCCACGAGGGTCTGATGGGCGAGGTCATCGAAATCGATAACGATAAGGCTATCATCCAGGTGTACGAGAACACCTCCGCTATCAAGCCCGGCGAGCCCGTGCAGAACACGGGCATGCCCTTATCGTTAGAGCTCGGGCCCGGCCTGCTGACGTCCATCTACGACGGGATCCAGAGGCCGCTGCCTGAACTGAAAGTGAAAATGGGCAACTTCATCTCCCGCGGTGTGACCGCACCGGGCCTGCCCAGGAACAAGAAGTGGAACTTCGTGCCGACGGTCAAGGCGGGCGACAAGGTCGTAGCCGGCACCCTCCTCGGCACGGTCCAGGAAACCAAGACGATCGTTCACAAAGTTCTGCTTCCCCCCGAGACCCCCGCCTCCACG
>DATHCY010000049.1:0-9026 GCA_035319305.1 Methanocella sp. | reverse complement strand
GACGGCTCCGGCTACGGCAAGGGTCATGAGGAGATTCATGTCAGGGGTGATCGAGCGCAGCGAGTAGAGCGCGCTCCGGAAGATGTAAAACCCTCCGGTGACGATAGCAAAGGCGTAGAATAGCATCGAAATGTATGGGGGTAGCCCGACCCAGCCTACGATCATCCCCGTCGCCAGGCCTGCGCCGGAAACTGCGGTCGACAGGATCCGGCGGTACTTTCCGAGGAAGCCCTCGTTCCGGCTGCCGTTTCCCTTCAGTCTATACGTATAGCCCATGCCGGAGATCGCTTTTTCTATCTCTCTTACGGGGATGGTATGCTCCACGTCAAGCTGGGCGGTGGAAAAGTTGAGCGTCGCCAGGGATACGCCCGGCATCTCTGATATATATTTTTCGAGCTTGGCGGCGCAGTCGGCGCAGTCCAGTCCTTCAATCTGGAATATATGTAGCTGCGTGCCATCCCGGGAAGCTTGGTAGCCGCTGTTCTCGATAACCTTCAAGATTTCCTGAAGGTCGGTTTCATGCTCTATGGTGATCGTTCCCGCGTTAAAGTTGAGCGTCGCTCGGGATACGCCCGGCGCAGACTCGATGGCTTTGATAAGGCTGGCGGCGCAGTCGGCGCAATCCAGCCCCTTTACTTGAAGCCGATCGTGTCGGCGGCCTCTCGGCCTATCCCGGATGTTGTGGCAGTTGCAACTTCCCCTACAGGCATTCAGTTCGCCCATTTGATCACCCATGGCTCACGTGTTCAATGCACTGGTCATACAGCTGCTTGACGTGGCTATCATCGATGGAATAGAATGTTAACCGGCCCTCTCTCCGAGCTTTTACGATACGTAGCGTGCGTAGGGTGCCAAGCTGATGGGAGATCGCGGACTGGGTCATGCCCAACGCTTCAGCGATCTCGTGCACGCTCATCTCCCTGCTGGCAAGGGCTTCCAGGATTCGCAGGCGGGTCACATCCCCGAGCGCCTTGAAGATCTCCGTGGCGGCGAGAAGATCTCTCTCTTGGCTTTTTTCTTCGGGTTCAGAACAGACCAATTCATTGGAACGGTTGAACATATGAATAAATAATCATACTTTTTAATGTTAGATATACTTTCCACAAAACTCGAAAAAAACTGCGGGACTTAACGTCGCCCGATAAATAAAATATTGAGTAACGCCTAAAATTTACCATTATAGTCGTACACAGGAAACCTCAAAGCTTCAGCCGTGGAAGTAGCCACCAGCCCGGCAAAATCTACACAATGTATATATGTATGTATCCCACCTGATTATAAAACGATTTAAAGGGATTCCACCGGAGGCCGACTATGGTACTAGACAATCTTGGCACATCGTTGAAGGACGCACTCAGAAAGATCGCCAACTCAGGCAAGATCGATAAGGAAGTCATCGACGAGGTCGTCAAGGACATCCAGCGGGCGATGATCCAGGCAGACGTGAACGTGCGACTAGTAATGAAGCTATCCAACCAGATCAAGCACCGCGCACTGACAGAAGCACCTCCGCCAGGCATGAACTCAAAAGAGCATGTGCTGCGGATCGTATACACCGAACTGGTCAACATAGTAGGCAAGGCCACGCCGATCGCCCTGCAGTCGCAGACGATCATGATGGTGGGCCTCCAAGGCTCCGGCAAGACGACCACAACCGCCAAGATCGCCCGATACTTCGCCCGAAAGGGGCTGAAGCCGGCGGTCATCTGCGCCGACACCTACAGACCCGGCGCCTACGACCAGCTGAAACAATTATGCGACAAACTCGGCGTCGCATTCTACGGCGAAAGCGAAAACAAGGATGCAGTAGCGATCGTTAAAAAAGGTCTGCAAGAGACGTCAAAGTACGATATCCGGATCGTAGATACCGCCGGCCGACACGCGCTGGAAACCGACCTGATCCAGGAAATGAAGGATGTCTATAACCTGACGAAGTTCGATCACAAGCTGCTAGTCCTTGACGCTGCCATCGGCCAGCAGGCCAGCGAGCAGGCGAAAGCCTTCAACGACGCCATCGGCATCACCGGCGTCGTGATCACCAAACTGGATGGTACCGCAAAGGGCGGCGGCGCGCTATCAGCCGTGTCCGACACGAACACATCGATCGCCTTCATCGGTCTCGGCGAGACGCCGGACGACCTAGAACGCTTCGACCCAGACGGCTTCATCTCCAGACTGCTGGGTATGGGCGATCTGAAAGCGCTTGTAGAGAGAGCCAACGAGGTCCTCCAGAAGGACGATGTAAACGTCGAAAAGATGATGCAAGGCAGGTTCACCCTTAACGACATGTATGACCAGCTCGAGGCGATCAACAAGATGGGCCCGCTAAAACAGATCATGTCCATGCTGCCGCTAGGCGGCCTAGGCGGCGCCAGCATCACCGATGATATGTATAAGATGACCCAGGACAAGCTCAAGGGCTACAAGGTCATCATGGACTCCATGACCTCGGCGGAGCGGGACGATCCGAAGCTGATCGGCAGCAGTCGCATCGCCAGGATCTCGCTCGGAGCAGGCAAATCGGCCGAAGACGTCCGGGAACTGCTTAAATACCACAAGATGATGCAGAAAGCGATGAAGGGAATGAAGGGCGGCGCCGCGCCAGGCGGCAAGGTAAACATGCAAAAAATGATGAAACAGATGGGGATGAAGTAAGCCGCTGCCACCCCTATCAACTCGTCGATCAAAACGATTATCACTCACTCAGCCCTACTATCCACCATGCGCAGGTTCGTCGTAGCAGGTCATAAAGCAGTCACAACCCCTAAATTCTCTTTGAACGATCTCCCAGGCGGCGCCGGCCGGATGGACATCATCGCCCGCTGTGTTAACGCCTCTTTATTCCTATCGCATGACCTGCGGAGGGACGTGGAATTTTACGCCGTACTGCTAGGCGATCCAGCTCCACCCATTACGATAAAATTCAGCGGGGAGCACGTGCGCTACCTAAGCCCGGATGAGCGCAGCCCAGCCGCGCTAATAAAAAAAGCACTGGAGAAAGGCGCGCCGCAACAGGGCGAGGCTGAGGCGACACCAGGCATCTACATCTCAAGGCGATCCTTCGCCGACGTGATCGGCAGTCTAGACAACCTGGTCTACCTGCATGAGAGCGGCGAAGATATCCGAAATGTGCCGCTAACGAACAACGAGACATTCGTGTTAAGCGACCACCAGAACCTCACACCAGAGGAAGAGGCGATCCTAGAAACGAGAGACGCCAGAAGGGTGAGCCTGGGGAAAAAGCTGTACCACGCGGACCACTGCATCGTCAGTGTAAACTGGGAAAGCGACCGGCGCATCCTATCCCAGACATCGAATGATCTATAATGCCTCGAATGATACTTCTAATGCGGGCATTGCATTGAGCGGCAAGCTACTGGCCATTTTTCTGCTGGTCGCCACGGCATTGCTCGCCAGCAATGCTGCGAGTGCTCCAGCTGGCCAACTCAAGTGGAGACCCAAGCCCGAACAATATCACGTCGGAGCAAACCGACACACCGAACATGTTTGAGAATCCCATTGATCATTGTCATTTGGGTGTTAGTAGCGATATACTTCTCCTGGTTCGAAAGCTCGAAGTTTATGGGCACCCCAGGCAAAATAATCATGAAACTCAAGATCACAGACGCCAACGGTAACCGCATCTCTTTTATGGCCGCCCTGCTGCGCTTCATTGCCAAGATGGCGCTCAACCAGATCTTCTATGCCGGCTCGCTTTTCATATTGTTTAACGATAACAAGCAGGGCCTTTATGATCTGCTGCTGAACACCTACGTTATAAAAGTAGAGTGAACTCCTGATAGAAGACAGCTCCAGCTATGCAGATCGCTTACAATACTACGAACCGAAGTGAACGTGGTTGGTGCCCACGATCACCCCAGAGGCGGGCATCAATCAACATGGAGCATATCGCCTTGGTTCTGTACGGTACGATTCTCCTATAGGACAAGCGTTAATATGGTAGCCGCATATACCCATGAATCGGGGTAAAACTGCTATGGATACCACTGATATGCAAACGATACCATCTTCATCGCCCGTACTCGAATATGCCGGATTTCTGGTCCGGCTTGTGGCCTATCTCATCGATCTGCTCATCTTGATGGCCATCTCCTGTGTACTGTATATCCCCGTCGTCATCGTGTTCTTTATATCGATCGCTACGACCTCCCCCTCCTCCGACACTGCCAGTTCCATATGGGTGGTCATCTTATTGATTTTATTATTTGTGACGGTCCTCGTCGAGATCATCCTGGTTGCAGTTTACTTCGCTTGGTTCGAAAGCTCGAAGTTTATGGGCACCCCGGGCAAGAGGATCATGAAGCTCAAGGTAACGGATGCCAGCGGCAACCGTATTACTTTCATTACCGCTCTGCTGCGCTACATCGTCAAGACGGTTATCAATCAGATCGTCGGGATCGGCTCGCTTTTCATCCTGTTTAACGATAAGAAGCAGGGCATCTACGATCTGCTGCTGAACACCTACGTCATAAGAGCAGATTAAAACCATAGAAACAATTTTTTTTCATTTTAGGGCATTAATCAGCTTTCAAATGGTTAATTATTAATAGGTAATTACAGATATAGCTATGGGGGTATAATGAACAGCATCAACTACTACAATCCTCACGAAGGGGATTTTGAGCGTGAACTGTTTGAACATGATTACTATGAGTATGCAGGGTTTTTAATCAGGTCGCTTGCCAACTTGATCGATGGCGCCATAATGTTCGTTATCATGCTTGCGATCACGATACCTGCTTTTATGCTTATAGGCATCGGATTTGCTCCGATGGGTATTGCAGGCAGCAGAAACGATGGTTTTTCACTATCATTGCTGCTGGCTATGGGCCTATGGGCCCTCCTGATCATCATCGTCTGGTGGCTCTACCACGCGTTGTTCGAAAGCTCGGGGTACATGGGCACTCCCGGTAAGCTGATATTCGGACTAACTGTGACGGATGACGACTATGAGCAGATCTCGTTCGCCCGAGCCACATTGCGGTATTTCCTCATGGGCCTGACGAATACGATCTTATCGATGGGCTCTATAGCCATATTGTTCACTGTGAAAAAGCAGGGGTTATACGATATCTTGGCGGGCACGGTAGTGGTAAAAAAGTTGTAGGCGATCGATCGGGCGAACGATCGACACCTGTAAATCTATTTTTCGCTGCCACGGCATTGCGAGGGTCTATCAGCTACCCTATCGCCGCATCCACACCCGCCATCTCCGCATGTTTCGGGTCTGCCAGTGAGCGCCGCCTTAATCATGGCGGCTGCACAGCCCACTCCGCTCTGGACTTTTATTGCCCCGGACGGACAGTTGAACTGGCAGGCGCCGCATTCCATACAAGCTTCCTTATCGACCAGCACAGCCCGGGATTTCGCTTTGACCAGTATATTGTCACCCTTGCGTATCTCCTGGCCGAAGACGGCATGTGGACAGACCGTCCAGCACATGCCGCAGCCGACGCACTTTTCGGGATAAAACTCCAGCGTGTTTATTTTGTATGAGTTGAACATCAGATCACCTTCAGGAACCTTAATACTGCCATCGCCACTAGGATGACCAGGCCTACGGCCGCCATTCCCGAAATGATCGGGATGTAAGTGAAAATCTCCTTGCGGACGCCGGTACGTGATGGGTAGGGCGTCGAGCCGGTGAAGTTCAACGCCAGATAGGCGGTGATCGGGGGCATGATCAACAGGAAGGTCAGCATAGAGGCGGCTGTCCAGGGATTTGCTGGCGAGTGCCTGAGGTACGTGTAGCCTGCGAATGGAAGCGCCGCCAGCAGTCCGAGCAGCAACCCCTTTGAGCTGTAGTCTTTCGTGGGCAGGTATGGCATCAGCAGGGGAAAGAGCACGGTGCCGGCCAGGACAGCGGTGATCGCCGCGAGTGCCGAGACAAAACCGACTGTCAGAAACGTTGCGATAGCGATGATAATGGTCGGCAACAGTACTGCGACCAACTCGACCGGTATCAGCACGATCCGGTCGTGTACCGGGAACGTGACCTTGCGCATTTCAGCGGTCGCCTTTCCGGCTTTCAGGTATTCTGGCAGATCAGCTGCCCTTATTGGACCATATTCGACCTTGAAGCCGGTGCGCTTCGTCACCTCGAACGCATCGACGCCCGGGGCGCCCAGTTGGGGTAGAATCAGCTTCCTATGGGAAACAATATTGGTGAGGTCGGTCGCCGCAATCCGATTTGATAGCTCGTCTGTGCCGAATGTGCCCTTGCCAGCGGCACACCAGACGTTGATGCCATAAGTATTTATCACCAGGATATAGCAGTCGATGCCCTTCAGCGCCGACCGCAGAGCGTCAAAGCTCAGGGTGTAGTTTGCAGTTACGAAGACCGGTGACTCCTTCTTCGGCCCGCCCAGTGCATAGAGTCCGGGTTCGACCACATGCTCGTTACGTTTCCATGACCACCTAGCCAGGAAATGGTCCAGGCGGTCTCTGTAATCTATTTCGCTTACTGTTTGCGTTATTGCCATCGTATAGCCTCACTTATTGTTGATAGCTTTAAGAATCTCCAGGGCTCCGGGCTCCACTAGCGAATAGTGCACCCATCTGCCCGACTTGCGATCGGCTATGATCCCGGCGATCTTCAGGATCTTGCAATGGTGGGATACCATGGCCTGGGGCATTTTCAGGAGCGCCATGATCTCGCAGGCGCAGAGCTCACGGTTTTTCAGGGCGTAGACGATCCTGATCCTCGCCGGGTCGGCCAGGGACTTCAGGAACAGGGCCTGTCGCATGACCGCCTCTTCCCCGGGTATACTATCAGTCTCTTCCAGTGTAGGGTTGCCACAGCAGCTGTTGAGCAATTTCATGCTGTCACTCCAGATGGGATATCTGATAACACATTGATAAAATCACATATTTAAATGTATCTATGTGTTGTTGTAAGTGAAATCGCATCATACACGACCACCCAGTCTTCCCAGTACGCAACACCGACCACTGACCAAACAGCCCAGCGCAGCATATCTAACACGCTGGCTCGCCAGACAATTGACAACCAGGCCAATACTATGCCTTTTCTTATAAAATTGTAAGGTTAACAATATATAGCCTGGTGAGAAATGGCTATATAGTGAATCATCATGACGATGCTGACCTGGAGCGATAAATACAGCGTAAACGTGAAAGAAATCGACGGCCAGCACATGAAGCTGATCGGCCTGCTAAACGAGCTACATACGGCCATGTCGGCCGGAAAGGGGAAGGTTGTCGTGTCAGGGGTCCTGAAAAACCTGATCGAATATACAGCATACCACTTCTCAGCTGAGGAGAACTACATGGTACAGCTAGGCTATCCCGGCTACTCTGAGCATCGGAACGAACACGTGGAATTCGTGAAAAAGGTAAAGGAATTCAACCAGAAGTTCGAGGCCGGAGAATCGATAGTGACTATTGATATGATTAAGTTCCTGAACGGCTGGGTATCCGGACACATCATCGGCATTGATAAGCAGTACAGCCAGTTCTTCAACCAGAAAGGGCTCAAATGACCCCATTCAAGCGAACTTTCCATGAACTAACACATTAAATTAAATTATAACACTTAATAGGCTGAATAGGCCGCAAAATTGTTTTCGGAGCGCGTGAACACCGTTTTATCACGTCAATTTTCCACACATGCTGCCGTAATAGGGTTTTCGCATCCCCATATGTTTATATCAATTGAGATTTTGTCGAGTCAGATTGTCCGTCAAACGCTCTTAATATTATAGCGTAGGCTATTTCATGTGGATGATACCAATCGCATAACCATAAAAAAAATATTGGCCTTCCTAAAAAGGACATAGCCATTGCCCAGCATAATGACGACAAACAGAAATAAGCCAGAGCACACCGATTCGATTTTTGCAACACCTAACACTTAAATATATCCAATGAACAATTTAACTTGTTTCAGGAAAGGTTTAAAAATTATAAGTACATCATGGAACCCTGCAGTATGACTATTATCGAAACAGCAAAACTTATTCTCAATGAAGGTCCGATCTGCGATGCCTGTATGGGTCGCCAGTTCGGCAAGCTCTCCACCGGGCTGACCAACCCCCAGCGGGGCAACGCTATTAAGCTGACCCTATCCATGCTGGCCGCTGAGGCCGATGATAACGAACTCCAGAAAGGGCTAGCGCCCACGCTGCCACAGGCGAGAAAGCTAGTGGGCGGCGACGAGGAGGAGTGCTGGCTCTGCCGAGGGCTTTTTCAGCGCCCCGAAAAGCTCCAAGAGCACGCCGACCGGTGCGTGCAAGCGGCACATGATTACGAGTACGACACTTTGCTGGTAGGTACGAAGGTGCCTCCTATCGTATCAGAGAAGGAGGAGGTGCTCTGGGCAGAATGCCACATTGTCCACGCCGAACCGCTGAAATCTGAACTTAACCGGGAAGTCGGCAAGCTGATCTCCGGAACGACCGGAAAGGAGGTCGATTTCAAACGTCCTGACATACTATTTACGATCTACCTTGCCGACGAAACGGTCAGGCTTCAGGTTAATTCGCTCTTCATCTACGGCCGGTACAATAAATATGTCCGAGACATCCCCCAGACCCGATGGCCCTGCCGTGAATGCGGAGGCAGAGGCTGCGAGCGGTGCAATCATACCGGGAAGATGTATTCAGAATCGGTGGAAGAACTGATCGGCCACAAGGTCGCCCGGGCCTTCAAAGCCCATGACTGCGTGCTCCACGGCGCCGGCCGGGAAGATATCGACGCGGTCATGCTAGGCGATGGCAGGCCTTTCGTCATGGAGGTGACGGATCCACACCTGCGACATATCGACCTGTCAGCGCTCAAAGACCAGATCAACGAATATGCAGCGCTGAAAGTGAAAGTTTCCGATCTAGTATACGTAGCCAAAACTGCGGTGGAAGAAGTCAAGTCGATGAAGGTAAACAAAGTCTACAGGCTTAAAGTTATATACAATGAGGATATTTCAATAGAAACACTTAAATCTTCGTTAGCCGCTTTATCTAACTCGGAGATACTTCAACGTACGCCTG
>DATHCY010000048.1:0-3464 GCA_035319305.1 Methanocella sp. | reverse complement strand
GTTGACTTCATTGTATCCTTCGAAACACCTACTAGACGATCCTCACCCGTATTACCCGGCGAAATACGGGGGCCGGATTCCAGTACTTCGATGCGTTTGCGGTGATCTTGACTGCAACCCGATGTATGTGAAGATCTCGGTAACAGATAAAGACATAGCCTGGAGCGATTTCTTCAACCCATGGGAAACGACAGAATGGAGAAGTAGTCCAGTAGATTATAGCAGTTTACGGTTTGTATTTGAAAAATCGCAGTACGAATCCGAGCTCAGGTTTCGAAATAACCACCAGCGTTAAGGTTTATTGTGCTAAGATAATCCGGATAAACTGCAAGTCATAGTACTGCCCTGTTTATACTTACCAATTCCTGTCAGCCGATTTTTCCCATACCATTATATACTCGGACGGCAAATTGCACACTGATGAAGCTGGGATTACTCGGACCGGAAGGCACCTTTTCGGAGATCGCCGCGAGGAAGTGGAATAAGAAGGCTGAGCTAGTCTTTTTTGACGATCTGGAGTCGGCGGCCATGGCGGTGGACAGCGGTGCCTGCGACCAGAGCATTGTCCCGGTGGAGAACTCTATCGATGGGCCGATCGTCCCTGTTCACGACCGGCTGCTGATCATGAAATCGAAGGCAGTAGGCGAGGTGATCATCCCGGTGAAGCAGTGCCTGATGTCCAGGGGCAAGGCCTCGGATATCAAAGTGATCGTGTCCATCCCCGCGGTGCTGGGTCAGTGCCGGCAGTACCTGCGGGAGCACTATCCCAAGGCCGAGATACGCTCTACCGGCAGCACGGCCCACGCGGCCAAGCTGGCCCAGGAAATCCTGGAAATGGCGGCGATCGGCTGCTCGGCCTCGGCGGAGAAATACCACCTGCATGTCATCGAGGAGGGCATCCAGGACCGGGACTCGAACTACACCCGGTTTCTGGTCATCGGCAAGAAGACCCCCGCCCCGACGGGACATGACAAGACCTCGCTGGCGGTCTACCTCGACAGAGATCGGCCCGGCGCCCTGTATGAGTTCCTGGGCGAGTTCGCGAGGCGGAGGATCAACATGACCCGGATCGAGTCCCGGCCATCCAAGCTGACTCTGGGCGACTATTGGTTCTTCATCGATGTCGAAGGCCATCGCCAGGACGAGGAACTGGCCGGCGCGATCCGATCGCTGGAAGGCAAGGCCAGCAAACTCAAGGTACTCGGATCATATCCTGTAGCGGATATAACATGATCGCCAGCCAGATATTGATAATACTGATTTTTGTTCTAACCTATTTCCTTATTATGGTCAGGCCCTGGAAGTTCAGCGAGACGACCGGGGCGCTGTTTGGCGCCATGCTAATGCTGTTCTTCTTGCAGCCACACCAGGTGCTTGAGGCGCTGGGCTTCCCGACTGCATACGCGACGCCGCAGGTCACTACCTGGAACGTAGTCGTCATCTTGGCCGAGCTGATGGTTATCAGCACCTTCCTCGATGACTACGGGTTCTTCGAATGGTGCGCGGTAAAGGCGATGCACATGGCCGGCGGAGACGCCAGAAAGCTCTTTACGTACACGTATGCAGTCACATGCTTTATCACAGCGTTCACCTCCAACGACATCGCCATTCTGACGCTCACCCCGATCATCCTTAAGTTCTGCCGCAGGGCAGGCTTGGACGCAAAGCCCTTTATGTACTCGTTCTTCTTCGCGGCCAACATCGCCTCTATGTTCCTGCTGATCGGCAACCTGACCAATATCCTGATCGGCGACGGATTCCGTATATCCTACGCGAGCTTCGCGGGGTACATGTTTCTTCCCACCCTGACGGCCATAGCGGTCAATTATGCCCTGTTCAGGCTCATATTCAGGGATGCTATCGCGACCGGCTATAATCAACCGGAGCCGGTGGAGTCGAAGGCGCTGATCAGGGATATGCCCATGGTCGCCGTAGGCCTGTCGGTCCTAGTGCTGGTTCTCATCGGATGTATCTTCGCCAGCGACCTAGATATCCCGCTATCAATCGTCACGACGATCGGCATCATAGCCATATATTTAGCCGAGCATCGCCCGGTATTCAGAACCAGACGGATTTCCTGGCGGGTGGTCGTTTTCGTCGTCTCGCTGTTTATCGTGGTCAAAGGCCTGGAGGTCAGCGGGGCGAACGAGTCCGTCAGCAACCTGATCCAGGGGGTCGTCGGGCAGAATCCGATAGCAGCGACGTTCTTTATGTCCGTAGTATCGGCGCTGCTCTGCAACGTGGTGAACAATATCCCTATGACGGCGATGATGGTGCCGATCTCGCTCAACGCCGCCCATACGCCGGAGATGGCCCTGGCCCTGGCGTACTCTCTGGTCATCGGCAGCAACCTAGGGGCGAACATTACCATCACCGGAGCGCTGGCAGGCATCCTCTGGATCGAGACCGCCAAAATAGAAAAATGGAGTACTGGAGTCACCGATTTTATCAAGATCGGGCTGATGGTGACTCCGATCGTTATCATCTCATCGGCCGCGGTGCTTACGATCGAGATCCTGGCAGTCTAGCGTAAACTGCTGTGCTGGATATCGCTCTGAGTACCCGTGGATTTTTCATTGCGTGTCAGACCATCACTGATCTGTGGCTATCCGACACCCTTGGTTGCAGTTATGATATGGCTTTCCATGGGTACAGCCATGCCGTCATCGTCCATGTAATCGTCCATTGCCGTAGTTATACGTTGGAGCATCTCAGACTTGTCCTCATCATGCATAGCGGAGATTTCAGAGGCGATTGGGAATATCGATAAGAAGCCTTGGAGGAATTCCTGAAACGAGGGGTAGCGAGCTATTTTTACCTCCAGACGAATGTGTGTATCATCGAATCCAGCTTTGCTTATGAGGTCGCGCAATTCTTCTCGGTTGTGGAGCGAACCTGTAGCGTATAGCGGCTTCATCGAATCGGTACCGAGGTACTCTCCGATGATGGTGCCGAGAACTGCGAGAAACGGGAGATGATCAAGCGATCTCCACACGCTGATGGCCAGCCGCCCGCCCGGAGCCGTCACTCGGCACATTTCCCGGAGCGCTGCCTGCCTGTCACCGAAAAACTGGAGACCCTGCTGGCATAGTAATACGTCATATTCGGATGGCTTGAAAGGCATATGCGAAACATCGCAGTGGTGCCATCTGATCTCATGCATACCCTCCCGATCGGCCAATTGCCTCGCTACACCCAGCATTCCCTCGTCCCCATCCAGTCCGGCGACCCGGCCGTTCGGTCCGATCAGATTCGCGACTCTTCTTGCTACCACGCCCGTGCCACAGGCGACATCGAGCACCCGTTCGCCCTGCCTGATGTCACCGGTTTCCACGAGGGTACGCGCCCATTCGCCCATCCATGCCTGAACAATGTACCGTTCGTATGCTTCCGGCCCCGTGCTATTGATGCTCCAGTCTATCCGTTCGGCCAATATACCACCTGTTCGCTTCAGACTGCTGTTC
>DATHCY010000047.1:0-23801 GCA_035319305.1 Methanocella sp. | reverse complement strand
GGCAGGTTTGTCGGGGTATTGGTTGGAACAGGGGATACATTGGTTGGAACAGGGGACACCTTGGTTGGAATAGGGGATACATTGGTTGGAACAGGGGACACCTTGGTTGGAATAGGGGATGCATTGGTTGGAGTAGGGGATGCAACCATCCTATAATTATTGCTGAACCATCCGTTTGCAGGTCTGATCGTCGGGGACGAGACGGAAGAACCCGAAGTATTCCCCGTATCCATAGCATTCCTCGCATCCCCAGTATAGCCTGTATTTAGTATGTATGCTACTGCCGGGGCCGATAAGCCAGCGATCAGCACGATAAATACCAGTATTATTATTATCACTTTATTTATTTTCATACGGTTGGTACCTGCCGTGTGATTGATCTATCTACCACCTATCCATAAAACGCCTGAGTATATAAGGATACTTTTTACCACCCTTCCATCTTCATGTGTTACGGGGCAGGATTAATCCGAATTAGCTGATTAAAACTTTATTCGTGCTTTTTTCACTTTAAAAAAGTATATATGCGTTTATGCTTATTACCCAACTGTATGTTACGGATCGGTATATTGACGCCCGTAGTCCGGATTTTATGCATCATAGTGCTGTTGATGGGCGTTGGACTGGCCTTCCAGCCGATCGCTACAGCTGCCGGATCCGTAGTACATGGCAACGTTTACGACTGGTCCACGTTTGGAACGGTCAGCAACGCTGTCGTAGAAGTTTATTCTCAGCCCGACAAGACGCTGGTAGATCGGTATGTGGTGAAGTCTGGAAGTTATGAGTTTAGCCTGCCAAATGGCTCCTATATGCTGCATGGCTCTGCCGGCACTCCAGGGACTCCTTCGGAGATCGATACAACTGAGAACATCACCGTTACCGACTCCGGTGACTACACGATCGATCTTATCCTGTTCCCGCCAATAGGATTGGATGATCTTGATACGATAAATAATTCGGACTACCTAACAGGTGTTGTTAATGTAACTGAAGGTTTGAATGGGACGTCTACGACATCTCCTCCTATGCAGAACTCTCAGTCGACGCAGACATCACCACCATCATCATTGCTGGGGTCAAACCGGTTTGTATATCTTGGCATGGGAGTAATCGTAATAGCGATTGGAATCGTACTGCTATCGTTTATTTTCTTGCGTTCATCGAAAAAAACCCGTTCCTCAAAGGAGAAAAAGGGGCCGATCTGGGGGATTGAAGAGGCGGTCAGAGCGACGTCCCCTCCAATGGGAGATTCTGAAGTGGAAGGGCAACTGTCTGAGGATGACGCGGGGAAGACGCCTGTTACGCCTCCGAAAATGGTGATCTCGGTGCAGGAACAGCTGCTTCCCCAGGATTGTCGCGAGGTATTGGCCATCATGGAGAAAAACGGGGGCCGCATTACCCAGCTTGACCTGCGGAAGGCGTTGCCATACTCCGAGGCCAAAGTGAGCCTGATAGTCTCGGACCTCGAAAGCCGGGGAATAGTTAAGAAGATCAAGAAAGGCCGTGGCAACGTGTTGATCATCAATCGCCCTGGGGACCCTGGGCAGGATAAATAATATGGGGCAGGTATATATCAGGACGGATATATAGCTGGGACGGATACACTATGCTTACTTTTATCGGTCTTGGCCTCTATGATGAAAAGGATATTTCGGAAAAAGGCCTCGAAGCTATCCGCAAGGCCGATGTAGTATATGCCGAGTTCTATACATCGAGGCTGATGGGGTCGTCGATAGAAAATATGGAGGCGCATTACGGGAAGAAGGTGATCGTTCTCTCCCGGGAAGAGGTCGAACAGCGACCCGGAGAGAACGTGCTCAAGGATGCAGCGGAGAAAAACGTGGCCTTCCTGACCGGCGGGGACGCCATGGTGGCGACGACACATTTGGACCTCCGGCTTCGGGCGGAGAAGCTTGGCATAGCGACGCTGCTAATACACGGCGCGTCCATTCAATCGGCCGTTTGCGGCCTTACTGGATTACAAAACTACCGTTTTGGCAAGTCGGCGACCATCGCGTTTCCCTACAAAGGCGTGATCTCGGAGACGCCCTATGACACTGTGAAGATGAACAGGAAAAATAACCTTCATACCCTGCTGTTTCTGGACATCGACCGGGAAAAGGGATACATGACGGTCAATGAGGGCATCGAACTGCTGCTCAAGGTAGAGGAAGACAGACGGGAGGGGGTCGTCGCCGGCACTCTATGCATAGGGGTTGCCAGGGCGGGGTCGCCCGCACCTTGTGTGAGAGCCGGAAAGATCGAAGAACTCTCCGGCTTCGACTTCGGCGGTCCGTTGCATATTATGATCATACCTGCAGAACTCCACTTCCTCGAGGAGGAGGCGCTGGAGTCACTAGCGGGACTAACAGCTAATCATGGCAATAAATGATAAAGGATTATATATCCATGGGTTGTTATTATAGCAATGATAGGCTCGGTAGGGGTAATATCCGGAGAGACCTGGTTCGAGTTCGCTATAAGTGATCCAGCTGGCGTATGGGTAGAATCCGAAGCCGCGGCCGGATCAGAATCGGAAGCAGAATCCATAATGGCTGTTAGGGTGCCGGTACCTGAAAAGCGTGTGGAGGTAGTCGAAGCTCCGCCGCGGAAGGCATTCAAAGGAAGCCTTTTCACCGGGGGGAGAGGATAGGTGGCTGCAGAGCTTGAGGAAAAGGTCCTGAGGTATAAAAAAATGCTAGAGTCTGCCCTGGATGACGTGAAAAAGACGACCCCTAATGGAACGCATATGGACAGGGCGGCGGATGACTATCTGAACATGGCCAGGTGCTATTTCAACGACGGGGTACATTTCATCGAGGCAGATGACCCGGTTAACGCGTTGGTTTGTTTCAGCTATGGCCATGCATGGCTCGACGCCGGTGTACGCATCGGCGTATTTTCGGTAACAAACCGGGAACTGTTCGCCGCATAAGGTCGCGTAACAGTTAAATAACAGACTGTACCTCTATACTCGATCAGAGTATCAGGATACATAATGTACAGGTGGTCGAAGTACATCAAGTTGTACATCCGCCCTTGCATTTTTTAGTTGGTGTGACCGGCAGGAGTAAGGAGAGGAGGTTTATATATAATGGCGAATTATAAAGTAGTCCTTGAGGCGGCCTGGATCGTCAGGGACGTGCAGTCGGTCGATGATGCGATGAGTATAGCCATATCGGAAGCCGGAAAGCGCCTGAACCAGGCAAAAATGGACTATGTCGAGGTGGAAGTCGGGGCGACGTTCTGCCCGTTCTGTGGAGAGCCATTCGACAGCGTATTCGTGGTAGCGGGCACTGGAATCGTAGGCCTAATCCTCGAAATGAGGGTATTTAATGCCGAAAGCTCAGAACACGCAGAACGCATAGCCCGTAAAGGTATCGGCAAGGCGCTTCGGGAATCGCCATTGAAGGTTCTCGATGTCACGGAGATCGAATAACAGGGGCGAACACAGTACGGCGTACAGGTATTTCTCGAAGTTTGGCATCGCTGAACGCATGCCCCGTCTCAGACGCAAAAAGAAACGGCGCAAGGGAATGGAGGAGCAACTTGCGAGCTATGCGGATTATATCTTTGAAGCCCCCGATGCGAAATTATCATTGATAGGCATTATCATCATCTCGGTCTTTATAGGCATCATTTCATTTCCTAACGGTTTGAAATCGGATATCCTTCAGGGTGTCCTGCTTCTCGGCGTGCCTGGGGTGCTATCCGGCGTCCTGACCAAGCCGGTGTCCGGGATATTTGGCAAAAATATGACGTACAAGCGATCCATGCTGGTTTCGCTGGTTTCGCTCGTCATCATCTCAATCGTGGCCCTATTCACAGGCATGGTTGCATATGCAACAAACACAGGGTATAATTATACAGGGTTCGCGCTGGGCCTATCGATCGTGTTTGCACTTCGTATGCTTATACTGCTCGGCATTTCGATCAATAGCCTGCCAAAAGTCCTGATCCCCGCCTCGATTCAGACGTTGATTAGCGGCATATTGCTAGTCTACTACGTCAACAACTTTGAGGTGACCTTCGACCTGATGGTATCAAGCCTTATATTTGTCATCGCAGCCGTGGTATTTGTCAAGTACGTTGACTATCCCATGGTGAAGTCCTTTGGCGTTAGCAGCTTTGATTTTCTCCAGGACTTCATCGCCCACGTCACGGAGGGCTCTCAGGAGATGGAGGACTTCTTCGAGAAAATCGGTGAAACGATCGACGCTCCGGTCAGCGTGCTCGCCTTCAGGCGTGCGGACGGCTCTGACAAAGCGATCGTGATCACCCCGTATGTCCATCCAGGGCCGATGGGCGAGATCGGCGGGGGAAACCTCCCGGCCATCCTCGCAGGGGCCTTCCAGTGCAGCGGGGTACTCGTGCCTCACGGGACCGCTTCCCATGATTTCAATCTGGTCTCAGCGGATGAGTCGGAGAAGATCATTGACGCGGCTAGAAAAGCGCTTTCGCGCATCCAGTATAACTATACCGCGACCCGATCAATCCGGGAGACGGTGAATGACACCAAAGTGATGGGCCAGCGTTTTGGGGATTCGGTCTTTATGGTTTCCACGAGATCGCCGATGACATCCGACGATATCGAGTTCTCGGTGGGTTTCAACGCCATGGCTGAAGCCCGTGTTGCCGGTTCGAGGCACGCCACGATCATCGACGCCCATAACTGTATGGAGCCCTTCGCCCCGCCCATCGAGCCCGGCAGTCGGGATTCATACAATATAATTCGGGCGGCGGCCAACACCTCAAAACAATTATTGAGATTGCCGGCCGATATCCTCAGTGTCGGCGTGGCAACCTCACCACCGATTTGCTCCCGGCTGGAGGGCATGGGGGACCTGGGAATACGGGTCGCTGTCGTCGAAACTCAGGGACAGCGCACAGCATACATCGTCATCGACGGCAATAACATGATCACCGGCCTCCGGGAGCGGATCATCGAGAAACTGCCTGTCGACGAGGCGGAAGTCATGACTACGGACACCCATGTCGTGAATACGTTATCGGGGGCAAACTACGTGGGCCAGAATATGGATTGCGAGGTGCTGATCGAGAAGATAATCGATCTGGTTGGCAGAGCGATCGCGGACCTTGAACCGGTAGAAGCAGGCATGGAAATCGAGATCGCCGAGAATATAAGGGTTTTCGGCTCGCATAAAATTGCCAAGCTCGCGAGCACGGCCAACGCGATGGTCGCCATGGCGGGAGCGTTCGCTGCAGCAGTGATCGTGGCAGCTCTGTCGCTGACTTTACTAATCTTTACCTTCGTTAAGTTTCCATGATGTGAGAGGACCCGGGGGCTTATGTGTGATATGGATGAAGTTGACAAGATGGTACGGATTTTGAATGAAATAGATGACGTGCTCCGGTGCCCCAGGTGCGACTTGGCGTCCACCAGGAAGAACGTCGTGGTCGGATCAGGCCCTATTGATGCAAAGATCATGTTGATAGGGGAGGCCCCCGGCAAGGACGAAGATACACAGGGAATGCCCTTTGTAGGCGCGGCGGGACGGGTGCTGAACTCCACGCTGAAGGGGGCGGGCATCAGCCGAGATGTTGCGTATATCACCAACATCGTCAAGTGTCGCCCGCCAGAGAACCGGGTGCCTCGTAAGGATGAGATCAATGCTTGCAGCGTGTATCTGAGGAAACAACTCGAAACCGTCACCCCGAAGCTAGTAATACTGATGGGCAAAACTTCGGCCAAGTCATTTCTGAAGAGGGATGTCAATATGACAGATGAGCATGGCAAGCCGTTTAAGCATGGCGATCTGACTGTTATGATCACTTACCACCCTGCGGCAACCATCTATAATAGAAAATTAAAAGGGGTTCTGGAGGCAGATTTCAGGGTTGCAGGCGATTTAAGTGTGCCGCGCTGACCCTGTGTTCGACGGCGGCATGTTCTGGGGCGGAAAAGCCCCCTTTTACGATGACGTTCGTAATCGGGTATGGGATCTCGACTCCTTCGGCTTCAAACCGGCTTAATATCTGGCGGTAGATCCCGTCCGGGGTGACCCATATATTTTTATAATCATCTGCATATACCAGCATCAGCAGCTTGACAGCAAAGTCTCCCAGCTCTACCACGTGGACTTTCGGCTCCGGGTCGGTCAAAACGCCCTTCGTCGACGTCGCTACTTCTTTCATGATCCGGGCGGCTTTGTCCACGTCGGCATCGTAGGATATGCCCACGTTGATTTCGAAAACTACCTGCGAATTTGGCTGAGCAAAGTTGGTGATCCTCGAATTGGACACCTTCAGGTTTGGCACGATTACAAGGCGGTTATCCACCGTACGCAGCCTGGTACTGCGAAGGCCGATCTCGACCACGTCCCCCGTCTCGGTACCCTGGATTGCCACCCTGTCCCCCACCTTATACGGGCGATCGGTCAAAATAGCGAGCGAGCCGAAAAAGCTGGATAAAAGCTCCTTGGCCGCTAGGGCAAGCGCGATGCCGATGATGCCAAGGCCGGTAATGAACGGCGTGATTTCTACGATATGAAACTGCTCCAGCCCGACCAGGATAGCCAGGATGGCAATTGACACGGTCAGTACCTTCTGGATGAACGGCAGAAAGACATCGTCGAAATCCGATTCAGTCTTCGGAGCAATGTCATTTTTGTACCAGTTGATCACGCCGCTGACCAAGTTGGCCAGCAGGTAGGCGACGATGAAAATGACTATAATGAGCAGGATCTCGTTGAGCCAGAGATTGGTTTCGCCCAATAGACCGCTACCCAGCGCACCTATTGCAATGTAAGCCCCGAGCACAAATACTAGGATTTGCAGCGGGCCATTGGCCGCTTTCACGATCTCGTCGTCCAGGGTGGTCTCGGTCCGGGAAACGAGTCGTGGGGCGATCTCTGACACGATCAGCTTTACAGCTTTCGCCGCTATATACGAGGTTATGAGGATAAGCGCTGCGATGAGGATACCCGTGGTCACTTCGCTCAAGCCTGTGGCCAGCATAATCTGGTGCTTGATGTTCCCTATGGCAGTTGTCCCCAGCAGCACAGTGGAATTATCACTCATCGGTTAGAAACATAGGAGTGATGGTATAAAAAGCTGGTGCAAATCGAACCGGATGACTTGAATAGTATGACGGTTAAAGGTTTATAAATTTTTTAGTTTATTTTAATTCAAGATCACTTTCAGCATAACATGTCGACCGCATAAAGCCATAAAACGCATATTAAAGACACGGAAGGGAAAATAGTCTGAAATAAAGCTTATTATTACAAACGGATTGAAAGTATGCTTAAATATTTATCGGTTCCATCGGAGAGCGTGCGGCGGCAGGTCATACCCGATGATGGCAGGCCCGAGCCGATAACCACAAATCCACGGGCATCACCACGAGGCCAGAGGATCCGCAAGCATCGCCGCCATGATTTAAATCGATATAATAGGTGTGTACGATGAAAAAAACAGGTATTGTAGTGTTAGCAGCCGTCCTATTCGTGATGGCCGTCACCCAGCCGATGAGCGCATTTGCAGCAACCCAGCAGGTCCATGATAATCATCAGACGCTACAGGTGAGATACGACGGTGTGGTGGCACGCGTTGACTTCATGTCCGGCGTCATATCGGACACCGCCTCGCTGGTACCCCAGGCATCCGCCAATCTGAATTCCCATATAAACATCCTGAATTCGGATCTGAACACGCTGAACGCCTATGCGGCAGCTTCGAACAGTACGGACTTTAACAGCTTTATCAGGGATACCCTGTCTCCGGACATGGAAGCCTCCAATGAAGCCCTGAAAGCAGATGCAGCCCACTTCAAGGCATGGGGTGTCACAAAGGAAACCAGGGAGCAGCTGAGGATGGATTACTCGAACAGGAAGGCTGCTTATCAGGATGCGATGTCGCAGGAAACACTCGCCCTTGGCACCGCCAAACTCGCCGCGTATAACAGCGATATCAATGCGATCAACGTCCAGATAGCCAACTGGTCGGCAAAGGGCATCGATACAACTGGCATGAAGAACGTTGTCAACGGCGCAGGATCCAGCGTGGTCGCTCCGCTGCAGAGCGCAGTGAGCGCAGGCGATGTCAACGCTACCAGAGAGCCGCTCAGGTCGACCTGTCTATATAACGGTGCGCCGTACAGCTACCACATGGCGGCAAAAATGGACACGGAACGCCTGAAGGCTCTGACCGGAAAGATCTCGGCCAACGCCACGGCAGCAGGCTATGGCAACCAGATTGCCAACATCAATACACAGCTCGCCTCGGCCCAGGACCAGTTGAACCAGATCGGCGCCAGTCCGTATACCGGCGACCAGCGGACGAGTCTCTTCGACACGCTGAAGGATGCATCCTTGGAGCTCAAGACGATCATCCGGGAAATGAATGCTACATATGCAGGGTAAAACAATAACCCAGAATGTTTTTCTGAGGTATCCTGATGAAGTACCAGAAGATTCTGGCTATAGTCATGGTCGTAACAGCGATCCTACTGACGCCGGGATGTATAGGAACCGATAAGGGACCGGCCGCTACTGCGACCCAGCAGGATGATAGCGCTAAGGCGGCAGCAACGCAGGCGATAACGGACCAACAAGTCTCAACCGACCGGCCTGAAATAGCGCAGGCCACATACCCTGCTGAGGCCGTCGATATATCTGCCGGAACAATCGCCCCTGGTATGAACGTATCGACCGGTTGCACGGATATAGACCCGTCGCTTGCCAGCATCTCCGATGAGGCGAGCGACGATGGCCTCGAGCAGGAAATTCCGACCCCTGACCCGGGGATTATCGGTTGAACTTTGTAATGTTCAATCCCAATATTTTTTTTATCAAAGGTCATCGGGTCAATTTCGAGGCCTTAGTCCGCGAACAATGACCATTATAGCTATCGCCCCCGCTGATATTATCAAGATGATGAATAGTATACAGGCGATGCTCCCCACGTTGCTGTACTCGGGGGTCGTCTTTAAACCGACAGTCGGAGATAGGCTGCCATAACAGACAGTCGGTGACAGGCTGCCGTTTTCCACGAGCATGGGTTGGGTCCATGACTTTAATCTTGGAATGTTATCGAGCACCAATTCTGCTCGCACATACATATCATCCGGATTTGCGTCATAGCTGTCCGTATTTGTATTGTTGGTTATTTTTACTACGCCATCCTTGGTGTACCATATGAAATTACACATATCCGGCGAGGTGATCACAACATTGTGTCCATCGGAGGTGGATATACTATTGATCCGTGCGTATGATCCGTTATCCAGCATTGCAGCGTAAAAATTTCCCAAGCTCATCTGACGCTTGATCTCCGATGATGTACTGTTATATGCATTTACGACGTCGTAAGATTTTAAAAATCTGCCATCTTTAAAACTATGGTCATCGTCGTCTGCCGTCGCCCACATGGTAATATTGTTCTGGAGCATCTGGTCGTAATACGATTCGATTGTCGGGTAACCGGGATCATACATCTCGTAAAAATCATATGGTTTCGCGGCGGCTTTTATCTCTTTAAACGTCCATCCTTTAGTGGGCGAACCAGGATGATTGAAAATCACCTTGCCTCCGGAATCACGAATTCTTTGGGCGATTATCACCGCATTAGTGCTGGGTGTGGTTTTTCCGGACAGCCACACCCCGTTCATGTGCCCGCCGTTGCTCATGACCGAATATTCGCTCCCGCTAATGTACGTGATCCCCTTCACCTGCGGATCTTTTGTGATTACCGAATGGTCGGTGATCGCCTGAAAATCCGAACCGTTATCGCGATAATTCGTCAAGAATACGGCCGGAGTAAAAACACCATCACTGTTTGTGGTATGACCATGTAAGGTCCCCCGGTACTGTCCAGGCAGCGATTGCCATGTGATATTAAGGTGCCACCCTGCGGACGATGAGGCTGGTACAGCCGCTGCGAGGGGCGCACTGACGCTGATAAAGGCGGCTGTGAATATGATAACTAATGATATATTTATCCTCTGATCCGAAAAAATATAGTTTAAAAAATATGGACGATCTATGGACATTTATACCGCAACCAACTTTATCCTATACTTGAGCGGTAAACTTTAAATAACATTCTCATAGATGGAAAAATGTAGTACTATATTTAAAACGTAATAATTTTAAAGTAAGATATATAATATATCAGATTATAGCATGTAATATTAATGATAGATCGTAGCATAACTGTCTGTCACCTATCCCGGAGAAGGACTGTGTGGGAAGAAATGAAAAACCCGTCTGACAATAAGCATGAAAAGTACAAAGCAGACCACGCTACGGATGTTGCCCACGAAGCCACTGTGGATAAGATCGCAGAGGAGCGATTGATGCTGACCCAGTTTTCTGTAGACCGGTCCGGTGACGCCGCGTTCTGGGTCAGGGATGATGGACACTTCTTTTACGTGAACGAAGAGGCGTGCCACTCGCTCGGCTACAGCCGGGACGAACTACTCTGTATGGGGGTCTATGACATTACTCCGGATGTCACCCGCCACGGGTGGGCGGACCATTTCCAGGAACTAAAAGAACACGGCAGATGGACGTTCGAATCAAGGCACCATAAGCGAGACGGACAGATGTTCTCGGTCGAGATCACAACGAACGTTATTCGCTTCAACGAAAGGGAGTATGTATGCGCCTTCGCCAGAGATATCACCGAGCGCAAGCTGGCAGAGAAATCGCTGAGAGAGGCCCGAATGCAGGCAGAACTATACCTGGATCTAATGGGCCACGATATCAACAATATGCACCAGATCGCGCTGGGCTACCTGGAGCTGTTGCGGGATATGCATGCTGATGGGACAAAGAACGAGTTTATCGATAAGCCCATCGAAGTATTGCACCGTAGCGCTCGTCTTATCCAGAATGTGAGGAAGCTGCAGAAGCTGCACGAGGGGATGTTAAAGAACCAGGAGGTAGACGTGATCAATACTCTCTCCTATATCCAGAGAGAGTTCGGATCCATTCCCGGTAAGACGATTACCCTGAACCTCAACGGATACGATCACATATACATCCGCGCCAATGAACTGCTGGACGACGTCTTCGAAAACCTAGTGAGCAACGCGGTTCGGCATACCGATAACCCGGCAGAAATTACCATCGACGCCGATCGGGTGGTCGAAGGAAATCAGCGCTGTTATCGGATCATTATAGAGGATGACGGCCCCGGCATACCAGATAGTTTCAAAGACATGATCTTTAACAGGATGTATAAGAGCTCCGCCCGAGGCATGGGCCTCGGGTTATACTTAGTAAAATCGCTTGTGGAGAGCTATGGCGGCCAGGTCAACGTTAGAGACAGGATCGAGGGGGACCACACCAAAGGCGCGAAATTTGTGGTTCTGCTGCCTTCGGCCGAACTATGAGCCCGCCTCACCCAAATCTTGACGGACGCTGTGCATGTTACACATTTCTCAGATATCTCTGGCGACTCTGAAGACGAACGCTGCGCTATGCACAACCGCTTGCTCAGATCACCCTAATGGAATAATAATCTTTGTAGACCCTCATGTATTATATTTCTCTGGCATATAAGCGAAGGCCAGTCCCAAAGCATCGGTCGCACTCCGTCTAACATCTTCATCCTTGTCTTGTGTTAGTCTGTGTAGATCCTCCCACGCCTTGCCCTTATCAGGCACAGAAGCGAAGGCCCGTCCTAAAGCATCTGCCGCGCCCCATCTAACATCTTCATCCTTGTCTTGTGTTAGTCTGTGTAGATCCTCCCACGCCTTGCCCTTATCAGGCACAGAAGCGAAGGCCAATCCCAAAGCATCGGTCGCTCTCCACCTAACTGATTTATCCTCGTCTTGTGTTAGCCTGTGCAGATCCTCCCACGCCTTGCCTTTATCAGGCACATCAGCGAAGGCCAGTCCCAAAGCATCGGTCGCACTCCGTCTAACATCCTCGTCCTCGTCTTGTGTTAGCCTGTGTAGATCCTCCCACGCATTGCCCTTATCAGGCATATAAACAAAGGCCCATCGCAAAGCATAGGCCGCCCTTAATCTAACGGATTTATCCTTGTCTTGTGTTAGTCTGTGTAGATCCTCCCACGCCTTGCCCTTATCAGGCACAGAAGCGAAGGCCACTCCTAAAGAATAGGCTGCTTTCAATCTAACAGATTCTTTTTTATCTTGTGTTAGTCTGTGTAGATCCCCCCACGCCTTGCCTTTATCAGGCACAGAAGCGAAGGCCAGTCCCAAAGCATCGGTCGCACTCCGTCTAACATCCTCGTCCTCGTCTTGTGTTAGCCTGTGCAGATCCTCCCACGCCTTGCCTTTATCAGGCACAGAAGCGAAGGCCACCCCCAGAGTATCGGTCGCTCTCCACCTAACGGATTTATCCTCGTCTTGTGTTAGCCTGTGCAGATCCTCCCACACATTTTTTATATCACCAAAACGATTAATATTATTATTAATGTATTCTATTGCTCCGAGTCGTTCCTCAGAAAATGAGCTTTGTGATTTCTCATGGACTTGAACCGGGTACTCCATCATAACACCACTATACCCCAACACTTATGATAACACGTTTACCTATTAAACGATTACTTATCAAACAAAAACCTTATTAGATATTCTCCATTCTTTTTACATTTACTATATACGAAGTATACGAAGTATACGAAGTATACGAAGTTCCAGATGAACTGATGCCTCTTGAAGTGTAAAAAGGCGCCGGCAATGATAGAATGAATCTATGAGCAGGTATGGACATGAAAAAACTATTGACATACATAGAGACTTGCATGACTAGTTTCGATGTGTTTCAGTGTCGTTTTGGTTTTTCTCGTTATTAGACAGTCATTATGATGTCTGTTCTGCCATGGGTTAACCATTTTTATACAATTAAAATTTTGTTAATTTGAGGTTGCTCTAAAAATGCTTACTTGTTGCGGCGTTCCCGTTTAGAAATGAGAACAAACGAACCTATATTTATATAAAAACTCCTAATCCTTTTCAAAAGATCCTTAAATATAACCTTTAGAAAAAGGTACAAAAACAAAAATACATTAATGCATGCCGATATGGAATGCAAAAGTCTCATACTAATAAGCTAGGGCTTTCGCCCCGTTCGTTTTCCTCCCCAAGTTTAACGGTACTGCTCACATAATCGTTCATGAGGACACTGGGAATCATATTCTGACACAGCACAGCGCTCATCTGCTGTCTCACCTCGCCCTGAGCAATCAGAACGGCAGTGTTATTCCGCTGAATCAGATGGATCGTGTCTGAGCAATCATGAAGCCTGTGATGTGCCTCCAATGCTTTTGTTACTAATTACCATTTCCTAAGAGTAGGTTTATAAAACATCAAATCACCGGTTCTTTAATTGACAAAACGGTGTTAATATGACGGGAAAGATCAAGAAAATGATCGACGAGATCGTCGAAAAACGATCGAAGGGCAATGCCGCTCTAGTGCCTTTCGTACGTGCCAAGCTGATTATGAAGGGGATAAACTGCGATAAATACACAATGACATCCGAAGACGACCCGGTCGTCATCAAGAAACTGGAAGAAATAGCCAAGGAGTTATCTTAAAGGGAGCTGATAATATCATGAAACTGAAATCCGTTTATTCTACCAAAAGTTCTGCTGACGAAGTAGTTTCAGACATCAGCAGCCAACTGAAAGGGTTCACCGCAAAGGTTCTGATCTTCTTCGCGTCGTCGAAATTCGAGTCCTCCATCGGAAAGAAAATGCAGGATGAGTTCAGAGGCGTAACGGTGTTTGGCTGCACGACAGCAGGGGAGATCTCCAGCGGAAGAATGATCAAAAACTCGGTCGTAGCAATGGCGTTGGGACCGGAAATAGTGAGCGATGTCCAGGTGTCCATCCTCGAAAATATCAAGGGCGGTGTGAATGCGAAGTCTGCATTCAAATCGTTCGAAAATCACTTTAAAATACCCGTGCGTCAGATGGATATTTCGAATTACATCGGCATGGTACTTATCGACGGCCTGAGCGGGAAAGAGGAAGACATTATGAACCAGATCGGCAACCTTACCGATATCACGTTTATCGGAGGCTCGGCGGGCGACGATCTCAAGTTCAAGGAAACCCGCGTGTACTATGGTGGAAAATCCTATACTAACGCCGCACTTCTGGCGCTTTTCCAAGTGAAGAATGGTTTCGATATCATCAAGACCCAGAGTTTCAAAGTGCTCGATAAAAAGCTGGTCGTGACAAAGGCAGACGAAGCCACGAGACAGGTTATCGAGTTCGATGGCAAGCCGGCTGCACAAGCATATGCAGCGGCTGTAGGAACTACCGTGGCGGAAGCCCCGAACCATTTCATGCACAACCCAGTGGGCCTGATCATCGGTGATGAGCCGTATGTAAGAAGCCCGCAGCGGCTTGATGACAGGCGGATTGCCTTCTACTGCCATATCCCCGAGGACATGGAAGTGTCACTGCTGGAATCCACTAACATCGTCGATGATACGAAAGAAGCGCTCGCCAAGGCTGAATCGATCGGTCCCATCGCTGGAATTATCAACTTCCACTGCATCCTCCGGACGTTGGAACTGGAGCAGAAGATGCAGACAGAAGCCTATGGAAACCTCTTTACCGGCATACCGACCATCGGTTTCAGCACTTATGGAGAGGAATACATCGGCCACATAAACCAGACATCGACAATGCTGGTATTCAGATAAGAAGCACAGGGAGGTTGCTTTACAGGCGATCTCCCCCCACATACCAAACGGACGGCGGATGTCATCAACTCCTGTACGTGGGCCCACGCCGTATGCTCGGTAACACCGTCTTTATTTTTTTACGCGATTTTCGTACAGTTGTTCTCGAGAGGTTTTGTACTCAGCGGGATCGGGTTGATCGTTGTCCGTGTCCGATTTACCGGGGACGAAATGATCGTTGTGTTGTGCTTGATAGGGGATTGTTCTGATAAGACGAGTAGAACGGTTAAAGGCTAAATCCCTGACTAGCCAACGAGACTCTATTCAGCACGGCGTTGAAACAACTGTTTTCTCTAGCCCGTGCTCGTTTACCATAAATCGCTGCTATCGGGTACACACATCCGGCCTTTTGGAGGGCGTTTACCGTCGAGATCAGCCGGGTCGTGGATCCTATATATATGTAAAGGCTTGCATTCAGGATTCGGGCGCTGCATAATAGGTCTCGGCCGTTTGATAAGTATGAAAAGGATGATAATATAACGCCCGTAACGATTTAATGAGTATTATGGCGGACAAATCAGTGGTTAGTGACTGGGATTTCAGCAGGGAAAGCCGATGCTTTAACTGTGGGAAAGAGGTATCGCAACAGATCAAGATCACGCCGAACGATATCATCGTCACTTGCTCGAACTGCGGAGCTGAACGGCATTATATTATCAGATCGTTTCTGGTCGCTGAGAAAAAGGAGGACTTTGAATTGAGCAACAGGAAAAGAAAATATGATGTCTGGCGGTTCAAGAAGATGACCAGATGCGCGAACTGCCTGAACGATGCCGAACAGGAGATCGTCATCGATGAGCACGTGGGTACTGTTGTCTGTCCTGTATGCAACTTCACCCGTATTTATCGGTTCAGCGTGTTTTCGAGGCCGGATGTGAAAAAGTAAAAAAAATTTGTGCCTTGCAGCCACTCCTTTGTTAAGACGATCCGTACCTGGATATGAGACTTTTAATGTACTCCTTATACTGACTTGCTATGGCCTGATCATACATAGTAATCATGTTTTCGGCGTTTCGGGTTGCGTTCATAGAAAAATTATAGCTTCCTGTCGCTACGACTCGCTGATCGACTACTAACGCCTTATTATGCATGAAATCGTGAGTGCCGTTTGGACTGTATGGCGTGGAATGCTTGGGGACTAGGTTACCCTTGATCGTGTTCCATTGCAAGATTTTGGCTTGGCCGGTACCGTGGGTGCTTTTTTCGAAATCTTTAATGACTTGGTCCATCTGCGGGCCGTCATAAACGCCCGTGATCTTCACGCCCCGTTCCATTGCATCGACAAGGGCGCCCAAAACAGTCCCCGAGGATATCACCATCGAAGAGAGCAGTATTTCGCTGTCGGCCTTCGAGATATGACCTGCTATGCTAAGATCCATCGCAGGTCCGTCGCCGGGGGCAAAATCTACGTCCGTGGCGATGCAATCGATATTCGTTTCCCCAAAATCGTTCTTGCCGGTGCCTGCGATTCGTCCCGTAGCCCATAGCTCGGCGAAGTCCGTCTCGTAATTACCGGCAAGGTCCTGTGACTCAAGGGTGACGATATTGTTATCTTGGATACTCCAGGCATCGGTGGTAAAATTGGCTGATCCCGTCCATACGGCAGCTGAGGGGGAAAGTCCATCGCGTATAATATACTTGCTATGCATCAGCTGGCCGCCGGCTTCGATCGGCAGCGGCGTGACGTCGGACGGCAGCTGTTCTACGCCGATTTCGACTATCGCCTTGAACTGAACATTTTTCCTGAGCCGCTCTAAAAATGATCTGTCCGGCTCAGGAGCCGGATCGCCGCCATAGCGCGAGAAATCAGATACTAATTCGCGTTTCTTACTCGGCTGAAAATAGGCGACCTTTACATCGACTCCGGATTTTGATATATCATTAAGTGCATCGATGACTATCCCGGCCTCAGGGTCCTCGAGTCTGAAGTCATATATCGCGATATGTATGCTCTGGCGAGCCTGTCGCACGAAATCGCTAAATAGTAGAGCAACCTTTTTTGCCTGTGCTTTTTTGAGATCGGCAGAATCCTTAGGGTAGTAGCCGGTCAGTAAGGTAAGCTGAATCTTATCTGTTAGAGCTAAGGGTACCTTGGTCTTGCCTTCAAATGGTTTCAAATCTTTTCTATATACTTGTTCGGCGGCCTTTTTCATGTGCTTCCTCTCTGGTGTTGTAATGCATTGTGACGGATATACAACATATAGTTATATAATGATTAGTATATAAAATGCATGTGTGTAGTGCGATGAATACCCACGATAAATTACAGAGATAAAAATCAAAAGTAAATTAGTTAAGCCCTGCCCATAAAATACAATTTTTCTTAAACTGTATGAGACCGTATGATATAAATAGTACTAGTTAAGAAATAGACTTCCTTGGTAAAGTATGTATATGTGGGAAAGAAGTTTCCTTCCGGTAGCCTGCTGGACTAGCAAACAGCAGCCGACGGCTGACATACGATTGAAAAGCTCCGGACAGACGGGTTTTGGAGACACGTTGGATCATAGGAGCGATATTCATGACCTGTACGTACGTGTAATGCAAGGTCATTACCGTTCATTGGTGATATTATGGCTTTGAACTCTGGGGATATTGCCTGGGTGCTCGCTTCTACTGCGCTGGTCATGCTAATGACCCCTGGCGTAGGATTTTTCTACGGCGGGCTGGTGCGCAGGAAGAACATTGTATCGATGATCGCCATGTCAATCGTGGCATTTATGATAGTCAGTCTCATGTGGGTTTTCTTTGGATACAGCCTGGCCTTCGGCCAGGACTTCCATGGTATTATAGGGGGCCTGAACTATGTCGGACTCAAGGGGGTGGACACGAGTACGCTGGTTATTGGCAGCACTGAATATCAGATACCGACGCTTGCCTTTGCGCTATTCCAGATGATGTTTGCCACAGTCACACTGGCGATCCTGACATCGGTATTTGCTGAACGGGTCAAGCTTTCATCATTTATCATCTTCGGGATTCTCTGGACTACGCTGGTCTATATACCGGTTGCTCACTGGCTCTGGGGCGGCGGTTGGCTGGCGCAGCTGGGAGCCGTGGACTTTGCGGGCGGCGCAGTCGTCCACATTACTGCCGGTTTCTCTGCCATGGCCGTTGCGCTAGTCATTGGGCAGCGGGCCGGGTTCGGAAAAGACCTGATGGAGCCGAGCAGCATTCCGATCACCTTGATAGGCGTGGCCATGCTCTGGTTCGGATGGTTCGGCTTCAACGGCGGCAGTGCGCTTGGGGCCAACTGGCTGGCGACCAATGCGATCATAGTGACCAATACCTCAGCGGCGGCTGGCGCCCTAACCTGGATGCTGCTCAGCTGGAAAGACGGCAGGCCAGCTTCCCTTGGTATCGCCAGCGGCGCGTTTGCGGGGCTGGCTGCGATCACCCCTGCAGCGGGTTATGTCGGGCCCCTCGAAGCGGTCGTCATCGGCGTCGTTGCTGGCGTACTCTGCTATGCTTCTCTACTCTTCCGGCTCAAGAAGGGACTAGATGAGAGTCTGGACGCCTGGTCTATCCATGGCATGGGCGGGCTATGGGGCGTTATTGCTACTGGAATCTTTGCGGTGGCAGCAGTAAATGGCGCGTCCGGACTTATGGAGGGCCACACAGACCTATTCCTAAAGCAATTACTAACTGCGCTGGTGGTATTGGTCTATTCAGTGGCAGTAACGTTCATCCTCGCGAAGATCATACATAAGACCATAGGCTTGAGGGTCCGGGAGGAAGAAGAATACGTCGGCCTCGACATCTCCCAGCATGGAGAGCAGGCCTACCATTGAGGTGCTACGATGAAGATGATACAAGCAGTGATCCGGCCGGAGAAGCTAGATAATGTGAAAAAAGCCCTCTCGGAAAAAGGGTTCAATGCCATGAGCATTATCGAGGTGCGTGGCAGAGGCGAACAAAAGGGGATCACACTGGAATACCGCGGGAAAAAGATCGAGGTCGACACCCTGCCGAAGATCAAAATAGAGATCGTCGTCGATGACAAAGATGTGGAGCCGATCATCGAGATCATCCGGGTCGCCGGCCGAACGGGCAAATTCGGGGATGGCAAGATCTTCGTCATGCCCGTAGAAATGATGGCCAAGGTCAGAACCGACGAAGTATGGAAGTAGGCTGATCCGAGGATCAGCCTGTTTCTTGTAATAGTCTGCTCTGAGAAATTAGCCTTTTTTCCCCGCGCCCTCTTTCAGTATGACCCGGAGCTTGGAGTAATCCTCCTTGATAATGGCAGTGAATCCCATATTGGCGAAGGTCTCTTCCAGGAACTCCCTTATGAAGCGCCGTTGTGTCCCGGGGCCGGTCAGTAGCGTGTACTCGTCGGGGGAGCTGCTGGTACTGATCTTAAAAAAGTTGCAGGTTTCCAGTCTTTTAAGAAGCGCTTCGGGAGTCATCACTTTTTTGCTTAACTGCTCTGCGTGAGATCGGGCGATCTCCCGGTGGGTGTTCCAGAATTCGGCCTGATCTGTCGAGCTTTCCACCATCTTCAGGAGCAGCAGCCAGTGATCGATGTCGAGGATCACGTGCTCGCCTTCGGACAGCATATCCACATATTCCTTGGTCCGTTCTCGGTTTCCGTTAGCCAGAGTCATGCGATTCTCGAAGTAGAACCGTATGGCCCTTCTGATGAGCTCACTTTGAGAGACCTTCAGCTCATTCTTCAGGCTCTCAAAGTTTTCGAACGTTTGCTCATCAAATGAGATGGTTACCCGAATAGGCGATTTCATCAGGAAGTATATTGCCTTGTCATCATATATAACCATATCTACATTTGTCTTAAAACATAAAATCGCACTAGATGTTTATTAAAATGCTTAAATCATCACATCAATAATTTATCAACAAAATTATGTCCTAAAAACCAATAGCAGTTAATGCAAGCCAGTTTCAAGATTCTAGCTTAAAATTTAAGAGATCATATCTTTTCATACATTTTAAGAGCAATTAAGGTATTAACTTAATGGTAAACTATAAATATACAATATAGGAATAGCATATCCTACGGTGATGCTGGTGATTAAAATAAAAGCTCCTGACAGGATCAGGACATGGTACACAGGCCATGTTTCGGCGATATCGCCGGCAGCCCTGACACCAGTCAAAGGACAGGTATCACCCCACACATCAAAAAACCCTGGGTTTCGAGATATCCCAATAAATTATATGAGGTTCTGAAATGGCAATAGATTCTGGAGATACGGCGTGGCTGCTTGCTTCCACAGCGCTGGTCATGATCATGACCCCTGGCGTAGGATTTTTCTATGGAGGGCTTGTCCGGAGAAAAAACATCGTAAATATGATCACTCTATCACTTGTCGCATTCGCTCTGGTCAGTGTCCAGTGGGTGCTTTTCGGTTACAGCCTGGCCTTTGCCCCTGATTTAAACGGCATGGGCATCATAGGCGGCCTTAACTTCATGGGGCTTAACGGTGTAGGACAGAACGAGGCAGTGATCGCCGGCGTGACCCTGACAGTGCCATCGCTGGCTTACATGATATTCCAGCTAGTGTTCGCCACGGTTACGCTGGCAATCGTCACATCAGTATTTGCTGAACGGGTCAAGCTCTCATCGTTTATCATATTCGGACTTCTCTGGACTACACTGGTCTATGACCCTCTCGCCCACTGGGTGTGGGGCGGCGGATGGCTCGCCTCCCTCGGGGCCATAGACTTCGCGGGCGGCACAGTCGTACATATCAGTTCAGGATTCTCGGCGCTGGCGATCGCCCTGGTAATCCGCAAACGGGTTGGATTCGGGAAAGATCTGATGGAACCAAGCAACATCCCGTTAGCGCTACTAGGCGCTTCGCTACTATGGTTCGGCTGGTTCGGATTCAACTCCGGCAGCGCAATAGCAGCAAACGGTCTTGCAGCCAGCGCGTTTGTCGTGACCAATACCGCTACTGCCGCAGCAGCCCTAACCTGGATGCTGCTCAGCTGGAGCAATGGCAGACCCGCTTCCCTCAGCTTCGCCAGCGGTGCGGTGGCCGGCCTAGTTGCGATCACCCCAGCATCGGGCTTTGTTGACATCTGGGGTGCCCTGGCAATCGGTATAGTAGCATCGGTCATCTGCTACTTCGCAATGCTCTTCCGCATGAAGAAGGGCTTGGACGAAAGCTGCGACTGCTGGTCAGTTCATGGCATGGGAGGCCTGTGGGGTGCTATCGCTACAGGCATCTTCGCTACGGCGACAGTCCAAGCGAACTACATAGGCCTGATCCCAGGCCTGCTAGCGGGGAAAATGGACGCTGGGATAAGCCAGCTCACCCATCAGATCATCGCCGCATGCGTATCAGTCTCGTACGCGTTCATCATAACGTTCGTCCTGATATTCATCCTGGATAAAACGATTGGCATGACTGTCAAGGAAGAGGAAGAATATGTCGGCCTAGACCTCTCCCAGCACGGAGAGCGGGCATTCAACTAAGCATTCAACTAAGGTGATCATATGAAGATGGTACAAGCAGTGATCCGGCCGGAAAAGCTAGATAATGTGAAAAAAGCCCTCGAAGAAAAAGGCTTTATCGCGATGACCATAATCGATGTGAAAGGCAGAGGCGAACAGAAGGGGATCGCCCTGGAATATCGCGGGAAAAAGATCGAGGTCGACACCCTGCCGAAGGTTAAGATCGAGATCGTCGTCGAGGATAAGGATGTAGAAAAGATCGTCGAGATCATCCGGGTCGCCGGCCGAACGGGCAAATTCGGGGATGGCAAGATCTTCGTCATGCCCGTAGAAATGATGGCCAAGGTAAGAACCGACGAAGTATGGAAATAGAAGTTGGATAAAAGAGACCCCGCTCGGGCCTCTTTTTTCCTTTCAAGTATCTGCGCTGAAAATAAATAAGTAAAACCGGTAGGTAGGCCAAACTATTTATGCCCATTTGCCGATATTCGGTATGCATTCAGTATGCTTTTGATCGTTATTTTCCAGAGGTATAAATGAGCAAGATTACCGGCGGGGCACGAAAACCGAAAAAAGGTACAGCAATGAAGGGCACATCGACAGGGGAGCTTAAGTTCACACCCGAACTGGTGATCGTCCTGCTGATCGCAGGGCTGTATACAGTATTCCTCATAGAGACCCGGCTGGATAATAGCCTGATTTCGCTGATCTTATCGGCGTTTTTAGTCATCGTATTTCTGGTATTCGCATATACAGTGAGGGCCGGGACACATAAGAGAAAAAGGGAGTTCTCGGCGCTGATATACGTATTTCTAGGCCTCTCCACCTTTTCCCTAGCATGGGAATGTCTGACATCCCTCAGCATCATCGATGCCACCCGGATCGGACCGGTGATTTGGCCTGGAACCGTTGGAACAGTAAACGCTATCGTATCGCTGGTCATCATCGGTGCCATCGTATACCTAGATAAAATTCCACCTGAAGAGATGTTCCTAACGTTAGGGGATACTAAAGTTGTCATGCTGGGAGTGATCACTTTTGCGTTATCGATCTTGCTTGCTACCGGGGCCGCATACCTGATCTTCGGAGGAGCAGCAATGGGACCGGATAGGTTGCTACAACTTACCATATCGGTGATCGTTTTCGGTATTCTATCGGGTGTTGTGGAGGAGTTCTGGTTCAGAGGACTGATGATGTCGAGGATCATGAATATCATCGGCGAATCACAGGGGAATATCATTCAGGCCGTCGTTTTTGGAGCCTTTGAGGCCATGATATTCTACACGATCACTGGTGAGATCACTTTGTTGCCGGCAATATTCATCATCGGTGCTATGACTGGATACTACTGGGGTAGGGCAACACTTAAGAGCGGGAGCCTATTAAGCTCTGCCCTGATTCACGCAGGCTTTTACATGTTGATCACCCTGCCCATCCTAGTCAGCCTTATGTCCTGATAACTATTCACCATTTTATCGATAAAACCGGCCCGCATCACGATTTTCTATACGAATATAATCATATATAACCAACATTTCTCTTTTGTGTACATAATAATTAAGTAACGAGCGTTTTAAGTATTTATTCTAATTGTCATAGCATCGACAGGGTTTTTACATTCTTCTTTACTTTTAGCATAGTTAGTACACATTTTACGCAAGTAAAATTAATTATCTTATATATTAAAAGTTGTTTAGGTGATACCTATGGCTAGAAGAGAAGAACGTGGAGATATGACTGTTAGAGAAGCGGGAAGGAAGGGTGGAGAGACCACAAAGAGGACTCATGGCCACGACTTCTACGTCCAGATCGGCCACAAAGGCGGACAAAAGGTTAGGGATCTGATCAACCGGGGAAAGCAGCAGTAAAATCGCATGCCCGGGAGGTCCCGAAGGGCCTCCGGACATATTTTTATTTCTCAACATTTTATAAGTTATACAGCACTGTATAATGCTGCGCCTTTATCTTCACCGGTCAGCCGCTGAAAAGGAGATCACTCCAGTCTAACATATCCGATCGTTAACACCCAATCCAGCCGATCTTTAACACCCAATTCAACCGACGAACCAGTTCCAGACCCCTGACCAATTACCATAATATCGCATGACCGTTATCAGTAATACGCAAGAATAGATACTTTAATGAGATCAAACGTCATACCCGTCACAGCTTTAGAGGGATTGCCAGGCCTGTTTTTCATGGCGTCTACCTCCTGACAAAGACAGCTCCTGAAGTCGATAATACCATAATAGGGGTTGATCATGGTGCTGATGGCATCTTTCAGAGCTTAGGGTCTCGATAACCGGCCCCAGTCCGGATGATTTCGCTCAAGACCGGCTAACCGCCAGTTTGATCGTGGACATGAAAGTGGTGTGATTACATGGATACAGTTGCTCGTGCCAGAAGCTCACTGAAATATTTCGACCGGCAGATATGGACCCTTTTTACTGCCAATATCATCAACGTGCTCGGCACATCACTGGTCAACACGTTCCTTGCGATCTACATCTATGAAAATATGGGCCTGCCAATGACCATGGTCGGGACAGGCTTTTTCATTTCGTCGATCATCGGTGCCATATCCGCGTATATCGGTGGCTCAATGGCGGACACGATCGGCAGAAAGAAGATCCTGATGGCCGGGCTTGCATTTCAGGTCATCGTATACCTGATGTTCAGCTATGCCATCG
>DATHCY010000046.1:0-34275 GCA_035319305.1 Methanocella sp. | reverse complement strand
TGGGAGCCTTGAGCATTACCCATAAGGAGAAATATAGGAAGCCCTACGAGCCGCTTGTTCCCGGCGCCACATTTGTCCCCTATGGGGACGCCGACGCTATCAGGAACACCATGGACTCCGATACGGCGGCGGTTATTCTCGAGCCTGTCCAGGGTGAGGGTGGGGTTAATATCCCCCCGAAGGACTATCTCAGGGAAGTGAAAAAGATCTGTGATAAGGCGGGCGTTGTGCTGATCTTTGATGAGGTCCAGACGGGGATGGGCCGCACTGGAAAGTGGTTTGGCAAGGACCACTCAGGCGTACAGCCGGACATCATGTGCGTGGCCAAAGGTATAGCAGGCGGATTCCCCATGGGCGTGATGATGTCGACCGAAGAGATGGCGAAAGCGTTCGGGAAGGGCGATCATGCCTCCACTTTCGGTGGCAATCCCCTGGCCTGCGCGGCCTCGCTGGGCGCTATAGGGGCCATGGAGGAGGGGAAGCTCGTGGAGCGGTCGAAGGAGATGGGCGATTACATGAGGAGAGAGCTGGCGAAAAACTATAGGCAGGACTATGTTGACCATGTTCGTGGTTTGGGCATGATGATCGGCGTCCAGCTCAAGAAAGATGGAAATGTCTTGGTGGACCGGGCTCGGGAAAAAGGGGTTCTGATCAACTGCACGGCTGAAACTGTGATCCGTCTGGTGCCGCCTTTTGTGATCAGCAGGGCTGAGATTGATCGTGTCGTGGAAGTGGTCAGCGAATTATAACCCAAAAATTTTTGCTTTTTCCCGGATGGAAAAGTATATTGATATAGGCCAACATTGCCTATAAATACTACCGGAGGAACCCATGATCACCGGATGTGAACTACCATGCTCAGCATAGAAAATCTAAACGTCGAGGTGGATGGTAAGCATATCCTCAACGGCGTTAACATGTCCATCGGCGAAGGCGAGACCCATGCTCTCTTCGGTCCAAATGGGACGGGCAAGACCTCGCTTCTCTTTACCATCGCCGGGATACCTAAGTATAGGGTTACAGAAGGCCGGATCTATTATAAGGGCAGGGATATCACCGACGCTTCCATGGACGAGCGGGCTAGGCTCGGAATAGGGATACTTTTTCAACACCCGCCGGTCATCCGTGGTGTCAAGCTGAAGGATATGGTTAGGATCGGTGTCGAGTCACGAAGCCCTGGCAAGAAGATCGCCGATGAGGAGATCGCCGATCTGGCTAAAAAGTTGAACCTGGAGACGTTCCTGGAACGGGACATCAACCTGGGCTTCAGCGGCGGTGAGATCAAGCGCTCTGAGCTGCTGCAGTTGCTGGCTCAGCGCCCGGAGTTCGTCATGCTGGACGAGCCTGACAGTGGTGTAGACCTTGTAAATATCGGGCTGGTCGGCAGCACTATTAACGAGTTGCTGGAAAAGGGCAAGAAGACTATTGAGCGCACTAAATCAGGGCTGATTATCACTCATTTTGGCAATATCTTGGACTTCGTCAAGGCCGATAGAGCCTATGTGATGATGAAGGGCAAGGTGCTCTGCCAGGGTAACCCCGTGGAGATGCTCGATGATATTAGAAAGAACGGGTATGGGGAGTGCATGGCATGCATGAGGAGATAACCCGGCGGGCGAAGGCCGCGGTCAACAAAAAAGCGGCCTTCGGCAACGACATCGATCTTGATAGCTACCAGCAGCAGATCCCTCCTAGGGAGAGGGTCACGTCGCTGGCCCAGCTCTCGAAGGGCGTGCAGGACCGTGCGCTGCATGCAGGCGTCGACTCCTCGATGAAAGAGCGGTCTGGCTCGTTCTTCATGCATGATCAGACCGTGGTGCACACGGTCAGCGGGCAGGAGGGGTTGGAGGTTATGGACATCAACGATGCCCTCAAGAAGTACGACTGGCTCCAGGATTACTACTTTGAGCTGGTTCAACCTGACGCTGACAAGTTCACCGCCTATAGTGCTACACACCCGGTGGCAGGCTACTTCCTGAGAGCGCTGCCCGGGGCGAAGATCACGTTCCCGTTGCAGGCATGCCTGTACCTGGGTAGAGAGGGTATGATCCAGAATGTGCATAATATCATCATTGCTGAGGAGGGCAGCGAGTTCCATATCATCTCTGGCTGCACTTCGGATACGCATGTGACCAGCGGACTCCATGTGGGGATCTCCGAATTCTACGTCAAGGACAATGCAAAGCTAACCTTTACAATGGTCCATAACTGGGCCGAGAATGTGGCGGTCCGTCCCCGGTCGGCCAGCAGGATCGGCAGGAACGCGGTATTTATGAGCAACTACGTTTGTATGACCCCGGTTAAGGACATCCAGATGTATCCGGGGGCGTTTATGGAAGGCGAGGATAGTGTCGCCCGGTTCAACACGATCATTTACGCGTCGAAGGGCTCGCACTTTGATGTAGGTTCTAAAGCTATACTCAAGGCGAAGGGCGCCAGGGCCGAGTTGGTTGCAAGAACTATCACTAGGGGCGGATATATCGCCTCGAGGGGCCTGATCCAGGGTGACTCTGCGGGGATCAAAGCACATCTCGAGTGCAGGGGATTATTGCTTGGCGAGGGCGGTATTATCTATGCTGTGCCCGAGTTGCTTGGCAGCATTCCGGGCGTCGACCTCAGTCATGAGGCCGCCGTGGGGAAGATCGCCGAGGAGGAGATCCAGTATCTGATGGCCCGAGGCATCGATGCCGATGCGGCCACCGCGCTTATCGTGCGAGGGTTCCTGGACGTGGACGTCAAAGGGCTGCCGCCGCAGTTGCAGGCCGAGATGAAGAAGACGATCGAGCTCGGCGAAAAGTCAATGATGTAATCGGTATATCTGTCAAAAAAGCGATCTATATCAGGCAAGGTGGTTAAATCACCATCGGCTAAACCCAATTTTTTTTGTATTATGGTTGTGGATGGGGTAGGCTAACTGGCTTTAGCTGTGGGGGCAGTCACCAGTAGATATCCACTTCTTTGGTGATTCCGATCGGGTAGTAGAAGTCTCCCAGGCTTGTTTTTTCTAGGTCCAGATTTTCCTTTGTAGTCTTAAGCTGGGCTGAGGTCTGGTTGAGCGCTCTCCAGTTTTCGCCGACGGTGCCGTTGGCGATCGTGGCAACTTGTGTATTATATGACTGCACCTGTTGGTTATAATCCTTGAGGTTACGAATGTAGTTGGTGTACCGTTGCTTGTAGTTGGTATAGAACGGATAATTCGTCTCGGTCGCATGGCTCAGATCGATCTCGTTGAATTCCATGCCTTTGCTTACATATGCGATCCGATCCCCGGTGGATATCCCGTAGATGGACGAGGCGTCGACGTATACCTGTCCTTTGTCTGTGGTGTTAAAGAGGTCGATGCCGTGCCCGTAGTCCGCATCTGAGGTTGGGGGGTGGAAATCTCCGGATCCGTCGTCGTATATGTTGTAGTCTATGCTGTCGTTGGTGAACTCGACAGCTACAAAAGCGGCTTTGATTCCGTGAGCTTCGGCATTATCATGTAACTGTTTTGCAAAATCGGCGCAGGTCCAGTTGGGGGCCGAATATTTGATTGAGCTGGTGTTGTCAGATTTGAGGAAGGTGATCAGCTGGTTGTAGGTGGGGTCGACTGCGCTCATATTATTGGTGAGCACGACCTGTTTGTCGGTCATGTTTGCGACGGGTATGGACTCGTGGACGATCTTAATATTTTCCTGGACATAGCTGATGAGTAGCAGAAGCACGGCGATGCAAGCGACCATAATGAACAGGGCTATTAGTAGTTTTATAGCCAGTATAGTGCCGCTGACGATATTCCATTTCGGCCCTCTATGTCCGGCAGGTTTTTTGGAGCCAGCACCCCGTGCGCCGTGCTCATGGGTCATTCCCATCTTCGCATGGCGGTGATATCCATATATGCCTGTACAATCATGGTTTTTAGGTGAACGATGCTTATCGCAGTATACATGACCGCATGAACGGCATTTGTACAGCAGCAGACCTGAACCGCAGACTTTGCAGCTATCGTCTGTGTTTTCTGGGGCCTTCCATACTTTGAACGCCATGAGATACTAAAGGAATAGCCCACTAAGGTATAAAAGGGTATTGGTTTTTATAACATCGTATATACCATATAAAATCAAAATGACAATATATATGATTATATTTAAAATCAATCGATAGGATGGATATTTCAGTAACGAAAACCGATTACTCAGATCTGGCGAGACAACAATACAAACGCTTCCGCTTTGATTGCCAGTTCCGTGTGCATTGTGCTGTGTCTTGCTGAGGTTTAAAGCCCCCGGGGGGTACTGTGGGTAGCGCAAACCGCGATCACAACCGTCACGGCTAACACAGAAACACCATATCCAGTGAGCAACCGGACGTGATAGAATGAGGGCGTGATCCGAAACCGGGTAGATCCTCTGAATCTTATGGAACGGATGTTATCCGATCATGATCCCTTCGATCCGGACACGTACGCCCTCTTTTGTCCGGTTTATAAAGATGACTGTGCCGCTGTGGCGCCATTGGAGCATGCATCTGCGAGGTAAATACCAGTACCTCATTCCAATTTTGAGATCTTTTTGCGTTTCTTTCACCAGGCCCTCGTAGGCCTGTGCCGAATAGAACCCTAGATCCTTTACTGGTTTGCCCCGGTTGGCCAGCGGTCCGGTGACGCACCAGACAATGACGCCTGTTCTGCGATCGACGTCCATGGCGACGCCACAGTGTGTGACGGGGCAGCCGCAGGACATGCCCAGCGGGCGGCCTATCAGAATATCGCCTTTATTGACCTCCATTTCCCGGGTCATCATTGGATTATGGGGTATGATTGTCTCCCTTGGACCGGGGTCTTCGGGAAAAGCGTCCAGCACGAAATCATACTCCCGCTCCAGGGAGTCTTTACCGGCCGGCGCTACGCCGCATTCGGTACACGACCCGTGAGTCGCTGTCGGTAGTTTGCCGATCTGTACGCAGCGTTTCCGCTCTCCTGGCTTGTCTATGAGGATCCGCGCAAATTCCTCGCAGGTCTTCGCGCCGCATAGTCCGCAGTCAAGGCCAGGAAGTTCTATCTTTTCAACGATATTTTCGCCCATTTATCTCAACGACCTCAGCATATCGATTAGATGATGATCTTGGTTAGCTGGCTCACTCGCCCCGGTAGAACATATCGCCTTCCAACGGTCGGAGGACGCCGAAGTGCTGTTTCCACCCAATCTCCTTCTTGCCTACGCAGATCGTGCATGTGCCTACGGGTGGGTTGCCCCGGAGGAACATGGGGTATTTAAGCGGGGCAGATGCTTTGATGTATCTGATCACTCGATCAATCCCTATGCCGTACAGGGCGTTAGTCTCCACTACGTTCATTCCCGGCGAGGTTTCCATGATCCGGGACCGGAAGACCTCCCGTTCTGCTTGGGAGACGAGATCGATCTTGGTCACTACAGCCATATCGGCGAGCGTCAGCATAGGGCCGATCTTCCTGGGCAAGTTCATGCCGCTCGTCGCCTCAAGCACGACGATGCCCGGCGCACCTTCGATATATGGTGAGCAGCGGAAGCAGAGTCCTGCAGTTTCCACGATGAGAAAATCTGTCCCTTCCCCCTCCGCCCATTCCATGGCGTCCCCGAGAACCATTACGTTACAGTGATCAGGACATAGCTCGCCAGAATAGACCTTTTTGACCGGGATGCCGAACTCCTTCGCGAAGATCTCGTCCTCATCAGCATACTGTACATCCACCTTGAGGTAGGCGATCTTCAAGCCCTCCCGCTGCATCCTGCGGACCACATGCTTCAGTACGGTGGTTTTGCCGCTGGTCGGCGGTCCGGCACAGATGACGGCCCTCATGGCCTCACATCCCATCCGATCGCCTCTAGTCGGCCTGTGATTTCCCCGGCGGCGATCCGGCCGCCGGTTCGGATGATGCCTCGAAGTTCCAACAGCAGGTCGTCGATCTTCCTGATCTCGTTCGCCACGCTCCTCTCCTCCTGATCCGTTATAATCAGCCGTTGCATGGCCCCATTGCTCATGACGATCCGGTAATCTGAAAGTAGGGCGATCCTAGGGTCGTGGGTGACGAAGATGAAGATCTTCCGATACCCTCTGAGCAGTTCCAGCGCCTTTGTACGGTGAATGCCCGCGTTCTCGATCTCATCTAGTAAGATGACGGGCGCGTTTCCTACGATCACCGCATCAGCTATGAGCAGCGACCGGGTTTGGCCCCCTGAGAGTTCGGTCATCGCGCTCTTTGGGTTGATAGGCTCGCCTGTCAGCTGATTGGCGAACCCAAGTGTTTCGGCTACTAGCTGATCAGGGTCGCCAGTCTTGCGTATCTCCGCGTGAATCCGGAGAAACTCGTCTACAGGCAGATCGGAAAGAAAGTTAGTATGCTGGGAGATGAGCGCGATCGGGTTTTTCGATGGGTCGAGGGCAAACTCTTCCGGTCGGGTCTCACCGTTGATTAGCACTTTTCTTCTCGAAGGCGTATCTATATCGGCAAACAGCTCAATGTCATTGATCAAAGTCGTCTTTCCGCATCCTGTGGGGCCGACAATGCTCACGATATCACCCATGCGAAACTCTACAACGGAGAGCGGTTCCTGCTCTCCATCTTTGCCAATGCCACCGATCACGGTGATTTTTTCAATCCCCATCCCTGACCTCCCCTAGCAAAAACGAAACCGACTGATCAGAGGTCGTCCTGAAAACACATAAAACTTGCCATAAACTGTCCAAATTTCATAAAAAATTATCCTAATTAGGATAATATAGAATACATTAAGGAGAAAAAGCGATGCATAAGAAAAAAATCTGGCATTTTCCGATGGAGGGCGGGACGACAGAAGCGTTTACAGCAACAACCCCAAACTATACCGTTTTGGAGATCACAAGACAGACGAGCGCAGCCGCCCAGTATTATCTTTTGCTATCCTCCGGACACCGGCGGAAACAGCGCGATCTCGTCCCCATCCTTGACCTTAGCCTTTATCCTCCCCTCACCCTTCAGCGATTCCCCGTTCAGGAGAACATTCACGTATGGCTTCAGCTTTCCATCCTGGTATAATAGCGGTTCAAGGCTGGGATATTTAGATACCAGGCCTCTGATCGCAGCCCCCGCTGTATCGTCCGCAGGGGAGACCTCGACATCCTTCTGTTTTGTGGCTTCCCTGAAATTCGCGAACAACTTGAACTTGATCGTCATCACATAACCTCCGTGTACTAATCATTATACCCGCATGCGGGGCATTTTGGGTTCTTGCTTAACTTGATCTCGTGGAAGTCCATATATTCTCCGTCGTAGACCAGCAGCCTGCCTTCTAGGGGAGACCCGAAGCCGACGGCGACTTTGACCGCCTCGGTAGCCTGCAGGGTGGCGAGGACGCCCGGCGTGGCGCCGAGCACCGGGAACACCTCCTTCGGCGGGGCGTGCGGAAAGACGCACTCCAGGCAGGGCGTTCTGCCCGGGATAATGGTGGTGATCCGGCCTTCCAGGCCCCATATGGACGCATGGATAAATGGGATGCGGTGCTTTAAGGCTGCCCTGTTGAGCAGGTACCTAGTCGGGAAATTATCCATCGCATCGATGACCAGATCGTGACCTCCGATCAGGTCATAGACGTTGTCCTCGTCGATCCTGCCCTCGAAGCCGCTGATCTCGATCTCCGGGTTGATCTGGCGCAGCTTATCCAGGCCGCTCCGGACCTTAGGGTCTCCCACGTTCCTATCCCAGTGCAGTATCTGCCTGTTGAGGTTCGAGAGATCGACCACGTCCATGTCGGCGATAGTGATGTGGCCGAAGCCGGCCACTGCCAGGTACGCTGATACAGGACAGCCAAGCCCGCCCACCCCTGCGACGAAAACCCTCGTGTTCTTCAGCTTCTTCTGCCCCACATCTCCAAAACCCCGGATCAGCATTTGCCGGTGATACCGTTTACGATCATAGTCAGTCAGTTCCTGGTCAGACATCGTTATCCCTACTTTGCTCCACCCATAACAAGGTAAGCCATTGTTAGGTATATCAACATCGGGATTGAGGCAAAAGGAAAGGATAACATTATCTTACGCCATCCAGGTAGTGAGCAGGGCCTGGGTGGACTTTTGCTATAAAGCGCAGGTCGAAGACGTCTTGCCGGTTCAGCGGCTTCGGGATATATTCGAGGCGCTGCAGGGTGTCGGCAAAGCGTATGGTCGAAGCGATGTACTCTTCCGGGAGCGCTGCGCAGTACTTCGGGGAGACCCGGTAGCAGTCGAGCACATAGCCCTCATCCACGATGCCGGTGGTCCGGGATACGATTTGTGCAGCGGCCAGGGGGTTGTTTCTGATCAACTCGCATGCATCCTCATGAATCCGGAGAAATGCTTCGATCACCGCCCAGTTTTCCAGGGACGCCTCCGTGGCCATGATGCCATAGCTGGGATTCCACGGCCAGAGCATGTCGGGCGGCACGATGATCTTACCGCGGGCGAAGCGGCCAGCGCCTACGGCCAGCGCCGGGGTGCCCATCACGGCAGCGATCTCGCCGTCCTGAAGAGCCCCCAGCGCGAAGTCCGCCCACTGGTAATTCTTCACCTCGACTCGCAGCCCGTACCGCTCGATCAGGTCCCGGAGAATGATATCGTGGATCGAACCCTTCGCTGGGCAGCCTATGATGCCATTTTCGAACTGTCGGACAGCTTCACCAACTCCGCCCGCCTCAGCCGCAGATAGGTGCCGCCTATCTGCGGTTAGCACGGTACCCTCGATATGGCCTCCGGCCACACACTTGATCTTGAGTCCCTTGCTGATGCCGATCATGGCGGGAGGAAGACCGATGTACGCCAAGTCGATCTCGCTACGGGAAAGCGCATCGACGATCTCGGGCCCGGTGGCGAAGAGCGTCCATGACGCATCGATACCCGCTCGAATAAGGCTGTCCGTGCCCATAAGGATGAAAGCCGTATGGTAAAAAGTCGAGAGATGGCCGATCCTCAGGCGATCCATAAAAGCTCCTGGGGCTGTCACGCCCTATTTCTTTGTAGCCTGTTTCTTCCGGTAGTCCTCAATGGCCGCGGTCAGCGCCTCGGCCGCTAGGTTGGAGCAATGCATCTTCTGGGGCGGCAAGCCGTCCAGCTCTTTGGCTACATCATCCCGGGTAATTTTCAAGGCTTCGTCCAGTGTCTTGCCCTTGGCCATGATGGTAACCATACTGCTGGTTGCTATGGCGGCGCCGCAGCCGAAGGTCTTGAATTTGATGTCCTCGATAATATCGTTTTTGATCTTGAGGTAGATGGTCATCATGTCACCGCAGACCGGGTTGCCAACGGTTCCGACGCCGTCGGCGTCGGGGATCTCCCCCACGTTCTGGGGGTTAGAAAAGTGGGTCATTACTTTTGGCGAATACATAAATATACCTCGGGTTACTTTTTGTAGAGGGGCGACATCTCCCTGAGACGGCCCACGATGCCCGGGAGCGTCTCGATCATGTAGTCTATCTCCTCCACGGTATTATATTTAGAGTTCGTCATACGCAGCGAGCCGTGCGCCGTCTCCGGATCCAGGCCGCAGGATAGCAGAACGTGGGACGGCTCAAGCTTCTTGGATGAGCAGGCGGAGCCTGTGGATACCTCGATGCCCTTCATATCGAGCAGCAGCACCATAGACTCCCCCTCGACGAAGCTATAGCTGATGTTAACGTTATTGGGGGATCTCAGGGCTCGGGAGCCGTTGAGTCGGCTGTGGTCGATCTTAAGCAGGCCGTCTATCAGCTTATCACGGAGGCGGGTCATATGCGTAACGTTACTATCGAAGTCTCGCATGGCGATCTCGCAGGCCTTGCCCATGCCGACGATGCCGGGCACGTTCTCGGTGCCGCTGCGGATGCCCCGTTCGTGGCCGCCGCCATAAACCAGCGACCTCATCGGAGTGCCCTTCCGGAGATAGAGGACGCCGACGCCCTTGGGACCGTGAACCTTGTGGCCGGAGATGGAGAGCATATCTACGCCGAGTTCATCGATGTTGACGGAAACCTTGCCGAAGGACTGGACTGCGTCCGTGTGAAAGTAGACGTCTGTTTCCCTCGCGATCTTCCCGATCTCCCTGATCGGCTGAACGGTTCCGATCTCGTTATTTACGTGCATAATGGAGATCAGTATTGTTTCTTTGGTGATCGCCTTCTCTAGTTCGTCAAGCTTCAGGACTCCGTCCGGATCCACCGGCACGTAGGTGACCCTGAAGCCTCCCTCTTTCTCGAGGTGCCTGCAGGTCTCGATCACGGCCGGATGCTCGATGGTCGATGTGATAATGTGGCTGCCCTTCTTCTTGTTTGCCAGGGCACCGCCGATGATCGCGATGTTATCCGCCTCGGTACCGCCGGAGGTAAAGATGATCTCCGCCGGAGTCGCGCCGATCGCGGTCGCCACCTGTCCCCTCGCCACCTCGATGGCCTCGCGCGAATCCCTGCCCGCGGCGTGAAGGCTCGACGGGTTGCCGAACTTTTCGGTAAAATACGGTAGCATCGCGCCGACCACTTCGTCGTCGACCTTGGTGGTCGCACTGTTGTCCAGATATACCCTCTTCATACGCATCATCGCATTTAGGTTGTAAGTATGTTCGTTAACAGTTTATTTATAGCCTTGGTGAGGAAACTCATGGAGAGGGACTGACGAGACGAGCGATATCCGCTTTCCCGCCTCTGCCTCGACCTTGGCCATGTCCCGGAGCTTGATCGGGTTCTCACAGTACGGGCAGAGGAAATCGCAGCTGCGGCCCTCGTAAGGACAGATCGTCATGGACAGCTCGGCCATCGGATGACCTTTACTCTTGATGCTGTACTCCTTATACCATCCGAACGGCGCCCGGCTAACCTCGATGCCCGCTCCTTTCAGGCCAGTTTCCAGACCTTTGAGGATCTGCAACGCCACCGCCGGAGAGCTCAGCGTCGAGGTAAGATGGGCGAAAGGAAAGATCATGACCCTCTTCGCCTTGAGAATCTCCAGCCGCGCTATCACCTCTTTCATCGCAGCTTCGATGACTTGCTGAGGGTTTATCTCATCCAGCTTTTCCACCGACGAGAGGAGGACCACGCAGTCCTCCATCGATCCTTCTCTGGCTTCGATCTCCTCGGCGATCTTCGTCTTGCGATTGGCCTTGTAGCTCATGCTATCCGCGTGTATCGCGAGAATCCTCATAACGATCCTTTGAATTAACAATTGTTAATTACTTGGATAGGATATAAAGTTTATGAAGAAATGCACAAAGGGACGAACGGTTACTACGTTGCGAAATTGCAGCGATGCTACGAGCGTCCTCTCCCGATAACAGAAAGGCCGGCCGTTTGAAAAATACGGGGAAGCCAAGCTTCCCCGTTAATTGCCCTCTTGGGGACATCAGCGGAGACAGGTCCGTCAGACGGTAATGGTATTGGTGGAGGTACCCCTCACCGAAACTAGGACTGACGTCTGGCTGAAGGTGACCACGAATCCGTTGCGTATGAAGAACGCCCGCGCCGTATCGAAGCTCTGGAATGGGAAGGGCGTGAACGGGGCCTGTGCTCGGAACGTGATGACCTGCTCGCCGGCAGATAGGTTATTGAACTGGACGGCGCCGTCCCTGACGATCGGTGTAGTGTTGACACCATTAACCTGGAAGGAACCCTGGATAAACCGGAAGCCTGAAGGTAAGAAATCCTGAACGATGCCTGTCGTTTCCGGGGTCACGTTAACCCGGATGGTCATGTTCACTACCCCCAATGAGTTAACCACACTGGGTTCTACGGTCTTATTGATTATGTTAGGTGTAAACAGCGTGGAAAACGTCTTTTCGCAGCAGGAGGCGTTATCGGGGCAGAACCGCGGGTCGCAGAACACCGTATTGATATCAGAATCCCTTATCGTGCTCACGTTGCCCGAAAAATTCTCGCAGTTACATGTAGGGATGCCATTGCTGTCCAAGTTACATGTCTGCATGGAATCGTCTTGTGTCGGTACCGCGCTGGCCGGTATAAGTGGAGCTACCAGCACCGCGATTGCCAGTAATATGGCAAGGAGGAACAATTTAGAATTTAGTTTCAAAGCAATACTCCCTTTATTGGCTGTACTGAATATCTATAGCACAATTATATAACTACTACAAATTTATGGTTAATATATCAATATATTACAAAATTAATAACAATATGAAAATCGTGTCTTAAATTTGCCATTATTATTTAAAATATTGATGGATATAATATAACTATGCTAACGGATGGAAAATATCTGTAAAATGCATAAGCTATTCGTAGAGCTACCTTTATCCTGAAAACGCATAGGCCCGAAAGGATATACTTGGACGAGGGTCCGGCGGCTAAGCTATATCCCGTTACAGCCCTGCTTGCGCTGACCGACAAGCCTGCTGATATCGTCGCTGGTCACGACGCCAAGCACCTTTTTATCGGAGTCCACGACTGGCAACGCCGAGATGTCATGCTTTTCCAGCTTCCTGGACACCGTCTCGATGGACGCATCGATGTCGATGGTGAACACGTTGCGGGACATGATCTGGTCGAGCGAGGTGTACTTCATCGCCACAGCCTTGGAGATATCCCAAGCGGTCACAATGCCCGCGAGCCTGCCGTCCGCGGTGATGACGGGTAGGTGAGTCGCTTTCTTTTCCACGATGATCCGGGCCGCCTCTTCGATGCTGGCGTTCTCAGGAACCATGGCGGCTGGAGCCATGACGTCTCTCACTTGTTTAGGGCAGAGGAAGTTGTTGATCAGGTAGTTCATCTGCCCGGACTCGAGCAGGAACGCGTCGTGGCCATACATGGACTTGATCTCGCAGTAGCTGACGTCGGCGTTGTTGGCGGTCAGCGCCATGACGATCTCTCTGGACTGGTACGCTGGGTACAGCCAGTCGGAGGAGACGGATATGACCAGGAAGCGACTTTTCGCATTCTTCAGGCCCTCGTCCAGCGATCCGTTTTTGTTCAGGTCGAAGTAGTCGATGGCCTTGGTGATATAGATGTAGGAGTTGGCATCGAACCGCTTGACGAACGAGTCACCCTGGTGCTGCAGGTAGCTCTCCACCTGGAAGTCTGTATTAAAATCAAAACCGTAGACCTCCTTGTCCTTGAGCTGACGGCCGAACTTCTGCTTCATGGATTCGTCGCTGAGGTAGGTGATGTGTGCCACCATGCGGGCCAGCGCCAGGCCGTTGATGGGAGGACTCTTGCCGTAATATTCGCCGCCGCTCCAGTTCGGATCGAAAAGGATAGCTCGCCGCCCTACCTCACTGAAGGCGATCTGCTGCGGCGTGGAGCAGGCGCACGACGCGATGACGATGGCGTTGCGCACCATGTCAGGATATGAGACGCTCCACTGGAGCACCTGCATCCCGCCCATGGAGCCTCCGGCGACCGCGAACAGCTGCCGGATGCCGAGAAAGTCGATCAGCCTCTTCTGGGCGTTCACAATATCGCCGATGGTGATCACGGGAAAGTTGAGGCCGTATGGCCTGCCGGTGTCCGGATTAATTGACGAAGGCCCTGTGGAGCCTTTGCACCCGCCGATGATGTTCGAGCAGAGGACGAAGTATTTCTCGGTATCGAAGGCCTTGCCAGGCCCGATGATGCTGTCCCACCATCCCGGCTTCCTGTCGCCGTCGTGCCATCCGGCGGCATGTGCGTCGCCGGAGAAGGCGTGCTCTATCAAGATGGCATTGCTCTTGTCCTTGTTGAGCCTTCCATAGGTCTCGTAGGCCAGCGTGGCCTGCTTCAGGCGCTGGCCGGATTCGAGGATAAGATCTTCGGGCGGGTGGAAATATTGAGTTTCCACCCCACCCAGGTCTTTGCCCATCTTGCGCACCTTCGACAGGTATCGTCCTGTGTTCTTATATCTTGCCCAGTGCCTGCTCGAAATCGGCGATGATGTCCTCCACGTTCTCGATCCCTATCGAGGCGCGGATCAATCCGGGGGTCACGCCGGTCGTCTTCTGCTCAGCTTCGGTCAGCTGTTGGTGAGTGGTGGACGCGGGGTGGATGACCAGCGTCTTGGAGTCGCCGATATTGGCTAAATGCGAAGCCAGGGTGACGTTCTCGATGAACTTCTTCCCCGCCGGTACCCCGCCCTTGAGCTCGAAGGCGACGATGCCGCCGAAGTAGCCGTTCAGGTACTTCTTTGCGTTCTCGTGGCCCGGATCGGCCTCCAGGCCGGGGTAGTTCACCGAGGCGACCTTCGGGTGCTTATGGAGCCACCTGGCGACCGCAGTAGCATTCTCTGAATGCTTCCTCAGGCGGAGGGGGAGGGTCTCGATGCCCTGGATGAACACCCAGGCATTGAACGGGCTGAGCGCCGGGCCCAGGTCCCTGAGCAGGTGAACCCTCGCCTTGATGATGAAAGCGATGTTGCCCATACCGGGGAAGTTGCCGAACACGTCCCAGTACTTCAGGCCGTGGTAGCTCGGATCCGCGTCGGTCAGCTCTGGAAACTTGCCATTTCCCCAGTTGAACTTGCCCGAGTCGACGATGACGCCACCGATAGAGGAGCCGTGGCCGCCGATGTACTTGGTGGCCGAGGTGACAATGACGTCCGCGCCGAGCTCGATAGGCCTGACGATGCCGCAGCCCACGGTGTTGTCAACAATGAGGGGGATGCCCGCGTCGTGGGCGATCTTCGAAATTGCCGCAAAGTCGGGAACGTCGTTCTTGGGGTTGCCGATGGTCTCGATGTAGATCGCCTTAGTCTTCGGGCCGATGGCCTTCTTGTACTCCTCAGGCTTCGTCGAGTCCACGAATCTGACCGTCCTGCCCAGTTTCGGCAGCGTGTAGTGGAACAGCTGGTATGTGCCGCCGTACAGGTTGTCGGCCGACACGATGTCGTCGCCGACCCTGGTGAAGTTGAGGATCGCGAGCGAGATGGCCGCCATTCCAGAGGAGGTCGCGAGCGCTGCGATGCCGCCCTCCAGGGCTGCGACCCGCTTCTCGAACACGTCGGTCGTGGGGTTCATCAGCCTGGTGTAGATATTGCCGAACTCTTTGAGGCCGAACAGGTTAGCCGCGTGCTCTGTGCTCTTGAACACGTAAGAGGTGGTTTGATATAGCGGTACCGCCCTCGCCTGGGTAGCTGGGTCTGGTGACTCTTGACCCACATGCAGTGCAAGAGTGTCAATGCCGGGTTGTCTCTCTGTCATTTTCTGTAACTCCTGAGGGTTGTTATATATCAGTTGATCGGTAGATCGTATTTTCGCGCAATATCGAGGAACGCCTCGCTGAGGTACTTGATCTGGTCCCACGACAGGCCGTATGAATTCAGCTTCCAGGTCTTGGTCGCCCCGGCGAACTCGCCTATGATGCCCCTGTCCGTCAGCTCCTCGCTGAAGTAGTAGCCTCTGCGCTTGTGCTTCTCGGCTACCACGTGGTAGCTGCCGGTCGTATCCACTTTGGTCAGCGTGTGCTTTCGAGGCCACTCGCTCAGGACCTTGCTGCTCTGGACGCGCTGGAACTGCTCGAGGAAGTAGTTGGATTTTTTAACCTCGTCGTCCCAGTGCAGGCTCCGCTCTGTTACGGCGGGGAAGGACGCGATCAGCGACAGCAGCGTGGCGCCCATCAGGGTGCAGCCGAGGTTCTCGACCTCCTTGATGCCGAATTTGCGGTTGGTCACGTCACCCACCATCTGGGTGGTCCTGAAGACTTTGGGGGCGTACTCGTTGCTGACGCCCAGCACGCCGGACGGCGCTACGGCGGCCATGCTCTTGTGGCCCGATCCGACGACGAAGTCGGCCCCGATCTTCTTCGCGTCCACCGGGGCGATGCCCACGGTGTAGGCGCCGTTATACAGGAACGGGATGCCATACTTCTTCGCGACCCTGGCGATGCCGTAGACGTCATGTTCGTTGGCGAACATGTAGTCGAAGTGGTCGATCATGATCAGCGCCGGGAGCTTGCCGGTCTTCTGCTTCACGTCCTCGATCTTCTGCACTGTGGCATCGGCCGTGATCACGTTGTGCTCGTTCTTCGGAACCTCTTTCACTATACCGCCCGCCTGCTCTACGGCCAGGAACTCGGTATAGTGGGCGAGGGCAGAGACGATCACCGAGTCGCCCTTCTCCACCAGCGCAGAGGCCACGGCCTGGAAGCCTCGTCTCGCACCCGGGACTACCCTGGCCTGGTCGACGTTCAGCCACTTGGCCAGCTCTCCGTGGAAGTCTTGGATGCCGGGCTTGGTGATCTTGTCGAGCCTGAAGGGCTTTCGGCAGTAGTCGCAGGTTGAGTAGCCGTCGCCGTAGGCGATGATGGCTTTCCTGGCCTCGGGAGTCAGACGGCCTGCCGCCTGGATCGGGTGGATGTTGATGTATTCCTCCTCCCTGGTCCGGACTTCGAGGCTGCCGATCTTGCCCGTGTATTTTTGTCCATTGCCGGACTCGACCTCGTCGAGGTACTTCCGGATCTCGGAGAGTTTCCCTTTCAAGGCTTGCTCCTCTCCGGGATTGAGCCCGGTCGGCAGGGACTGCCGGAAGATCTCCCGGACATCCTCGAGCGCAAACAGCGCTTCGAACGTTTTATTGATCCTTGCATTACTCAACTGCATCACGTCCTGACAGCGATGCCACCGGGAATGCGATTCTGCCCCCGATGGGTATACGCCTGTAACATAACAATCGTTAACTTTAGATCGTTACTGGTTCCGCATATATAAGATATATGTTTGAGGCCACTCTTACAGGCCGGGTAATCGCTGTCTGCCTGCTGACGCTACCGCTGGTAGCACTCCAGCCGTTTAAACAACTGTTTAATGAACCACCCCGGTGCTGAGCCCGTAGAGGCTCTGGCGCGCGTCCCTGAAGCAGAAGCGCTCGGTAATCACTTTTTCCTGCCGCAGGCGGTTGATCGCGTAGCGAACGGTCCGCGGGGGCAGATAGGTTCTATGGATGATCTCCTTCTGCGTCAGGTTGCCGCTGTCCTCGAGCACTTTGAAGACCAGCTTCGCAGACGGCGGGAGATGTTCGATCTTAGGCGATACGATTGGTTCCGGACTGGTGCCGGTAAAGGCAAAAACGATCCCTCATGGTATGTTTCACCATTGCCATATATAATTAACAATAGTTAAGTATTTCGATCGGGGCAAGCTCGCGCGGAGCACAGGGTGAAAAGGGCGAAAAGCTGGCGACGACGTGGAGGGTATTGTTCCCTGAAGAGAATCAAATACGGAGAAAAAGAGAGATAAGGGACAGACGGTCTACAATATGGCCTGGCTTGCCGCCTGTCATAGTATACAGCGACAGATCCCGGTGAAGAACCGTTTTTCAGGCTCATTTTGCAGCCAGACCTCCCCGGAGGAAACGGCGCAATTCGTTCTCGTCGTATGTTAGCCGGCCTTTTGAGAGAGCTCCCTGATCTCGTCTTTAGATAGCCCCGCCTCCAGCAGCGGGCTCTCGACGCCGAGTTCTTTCGTGCGACCATACCCGGCCTGAAGTCGCCCGGGTCGTCGGCGTTGGCGCCATCGATGATGCGCCGAAGGCCGAGCTCGTTTTGCACCTTCTTCAGCGTGGCAAAGCGCGCCTTCTTGCAGAAGTAGCAGCGTTCCCTGGGGTTGACGGCAAAATCGCTGTTCTCCAGCTCGTCGAATGGTAATAGGACATGGGAGACCCCGATGAGGTGGGCCAACTCCACGGCCCGGTCTCTGTCCTCGGTGGGCAGCGTCAATGAGATCGCCGCTACGGCGATGGCCCGGCCAGGGCCGAGAGTATCCACGGCGCACTGAAGGAGAAAGGTGGAATCGACCCCTCCGGAGAACGCCACCAAGACTCTTTCGAGGTCCTGGAGAATGAGTTGAAGTTTTTCAAGCTTCGCTTGGGTTGACAATGACGACATAAAAACCTGGAGAGCAGAAGGGGAGAATCGAACTCCCCTGTACCGATCTGCAGTCGGTTGCATAGCCTCTCTGCCACTTCTGCATATGAAGCAGGAAGAAAGATTTGAACTTCCGTTAACCGTCGTGGGACAGCTGCATAGACACTCTGCCATTCCTGCGCAACTTAACAATTGTCATTAATTTCCGTACGATAATATAGGTTTGGAATGCGGCAAAAACAACACTATTATGATCAGGAAAATCCCATAATTTCCCTGATATAGGCAGCATTCTCCCGCGAAGTCAGGAATTCGAGCAGCGTAAAGGCGACATTCATGGCAGTGGATGGGTTCCACGAGGTGACGATCTTCCCGTCCACAACCAGCGGCTCGCGCACAACATTGACGCCGAATTTCCGGAGCTCCTCCATCCTGACACCCCTATTCAGATTGTAGGTGGTGGCATTTTTCCCACGCAGTATCCCGCTCTTCCCTATCGGCAGTGCCGCCACACAGACCGAGGCGATGAACTTGTCCTTTCGATGGAATTCTCTGATCAGCTCCAGAAACCGCTCGTCGTACGCATCCTCGTAGAAGCCGTACTCTTCGAACCCGCCCGGTATCGCCAGCGCATCGAAATCGTCGACATCGACTTCTCCGATGGTTGTACCCGTAACCACCTCCAGGCCGAACGCACTCGAGATCTCCCTTCTCAGGCCGCAGGTGACCAACTCAGTATTCCCGCCGCCTTCCACCAAGTTCCAGCCGATGACATCTGTAAAAACGCTTGCTTCGTAAACCTCGAAGCCTCCGGCCAACAGCAGCAGTACCCGTTTCATCAGTAGCTCTTCCTGACTAAAATGATATATCTCTCGCGGCTGCAGACATAAACATATTGATCATAGGTTTCCGATAAAGCCGCATCGGGTCGATCGAACCGAGACAACTTTTCGTCAGCCCATTAAAAATAGGAGCAGAAGAGGAGAATCGAACTCCCCCATACCGATCCGCAGTCGGTTGAATAGCCTCTCTACCACTTCCGCATACGGAACAGGAGAAAGATTTGAACTTCCATTAACCATCGCGAGACAGCTGCATAGACACTCTGCCACCCCTACACAACTTAACAATTGCCATCCAACGCTCGCCACGATATAGCTTCACATACAGGCAACAGCTGTGCCGGTTGGCACCGATGACTTTATCGGCCTCCATGCCGACTGGTTGTTATGCAAACGCTTATCGTCTACTATTCGAGGACTGGTTACACGAAAAAGGTCGCTGAAGCACTCTCAAAGGAAATAGGATGTGATACCGAAGAGCTCGTAGATACGGCGAACAGATCAGGGCCGATCGGATGGCTGAACTCCGGACGCCAAGGATCAATGAGGCAGCTGACAAAATTGCAGCCGATCAAGAAAGATCCGGCGCAGTATGACCTGGTGATTATCGGCACCCCTGTCTGGTCGTTCAACATGTCGTCCCCTGTGAGAACCTATATCAAGGAGAACAGCGCCGGTTTCAAGGGCGTCGCCCTATTTTGCACTCTCGGCGGCAAGGGACAGGATAGCACTCTCAAGGAGATGGGAGAGCTCAGTGGCAAGGCGCCGAAGTCGACGCTCGTGGTATTTACGGATGAAGTCAAAAAAGACGCCTTTACAGATAAGGTGAAAAAGTTCGCCGAGGAACTCAAGGCATAAGATCGCCTAACTTAAAACTCGTAGAGTCCACCCGAAAAGCCTGACGTTAGCGAAGGTTGTAGACCTTGCTACCCTCGAAGCAAACGTCACAACCCTCAAGGCCAGAATCGTCCTTGCGATGCAGATCGCACAACGAGCCGCTATTCTTGACGATCGCGCAGATCATGCAGATGCCCGGAATCGTGTCCTTCGGAGACTTTTCGGCCATCACCTGCTTAGCAAGAAGCTTGATGCCCTTGCGCACTTCCTTGTTGACCGGTATCCCTTTGCCCCGCTTGTCCTTGATGTACTGGGACACAGCTGACTGAGTGATCCCCAGGCGCTCGGAGATATCCTTCTGAGACATGCCCATCTTGACCAGCTCTTTGGCAAGCTCGGCACGAATCGTGGGGATCACGTACCATACGATTAACTCACAGGGCGGCTTCATACTATCACAGCGTATATAACAATTGTTATAACCGGGATTACATATAGTTAACGCTGTTAATTATCCTCCCGGAGAAAGTGATGCATTCTCAAAGCGTCAACGCCAGCCCTCTCCCGGATATGACGAAATAAAGGGGCGCGAAAAGGCTCATGACAAATGGTACACCGGCGCGTGCGCCTCATTGGGCTTATCAGGGCCCTGAGGACAGGGCCGCACCGACGAAGAAGTCTCCGAAGACCGCGCGTCCGCCCAATGGAGCTCGGCAAAAGCTGCCGCCAGCAGCACGGCCACGATGGCGACACCCAAGAACCCGCCAAGCCAGAGGAGGCTTGGCCTGAGCACCCCTAGGCTTTCCTGCCCAACGCTCGACCCGCTCGATGAACGCCGCTCCGAAGAAGACCAGTACCAGAATAACCGACACGCATAGCGGCATCTCGAGCAGAGTGACCAGGAGCAAATATACTCATGATCAGGGCAAGCAGCGACCATTCGAGGGAGACGGTGGCGGTGCCTATGATGACCAGCCCAGCTCGTCCTTCAGCAGGTTCAGGGCCATGAGGATGCGGGCAATTGACGAGGAGGGCAGAGATTGACAGCGCCATGCACACAAAGAGCGCCATGAAGAGCGCTTGGGCGAACGCACTCCCCGAAAAGAGGCCAGAAAACACGCAAAGACAAGCCCAAACCGGCCGCAAAGGGGATAGTGCGAGGCACGGCAGGCTGGCAGATACAGTCTAAAAATACCCTGGATCAACACTCGTCATCGATGCAACCGAGCACTTTGACCCCGCTCTCATCCACGTCGATGGTAATCAGCGTCTGGACCTCGTAGCCCATATTCCGGATGATCCTTTTGCCCGCTCCACGCTCGATGACGACGACGATGTCCTTGACCTCGGCGCCCGCCAGCTCCAGCGCCTTGAGTACCGCCGCCAGGGTGCCGCCAGTACTGATCACATCATCCACGATAAGGATCCGGTCCCCCGGATTGATGCCGTTCAGATACAGCTCACCCTTGGAATACCCCGTCGCCTGGTGAATAGCGATCTCCCCCGGGAGATCGTACTTCCGCTTGCGCACAATGATAAAGGGGATGTCGGTGATCTGCGACAGCGCCGATCCTATCGGAAGACCCATCGCCTCGATAGTGACGATCTTATCCACGTCTAGGTCGGCGGACTTGACGATGCACGCTATGACCTCCCTCAACAGCTCCGGTTTTACAACAGGAACACCATCAGAGATCGGGTGAATAAAATAATTGTACGTGCCTCTCTTTACGATCGGCGCCGACCTTAAGGACTCTTTCAGGAGCTTTAACATGGAAACATACCCCGCAGGATGGTTAGAACCTATCGGAACAACCGCCGCGTCCTGCATTGGAAACCGGTGGCGGCATATAATATAAAATCATAATGTCCTCCAAGTATAATAAGGCGCCGGGCTCCGATATCGTGACAAACGAACTCAGGCGATCGTTATGGCTTGAATCACACGATGGTTTTGAGATCTGTGATAAATCCCTGGACGACATCTTCCGTCACGTGGGGCATGACCACCATGCGCAATGCGCACGGATGGGTTGTAGTGGACACATACCAACTCTTCTCAAACAGCCTCTTCCTGATCGCCTGTGGATCATTTACCCTCGCTGTAACGATGTTCAGCACTGGATCGATGACCGGCTCCAGGCCCATGTCGATCAGGTGATCCTTGAGTATCACAGTATTATCTATGCACCGCGAGACGATCTGTCGATAGCCTTCCCTGCCCAGGTACCGCATCACTGCATAAGCGGAGGCGGCTGACGCGCCGCTGCGGGTGCCGGCCAGCGATGTCTGGACCATTGATGTCAGGTACTGGACGTTGATTTCCAGCTGCTTTAGCAGGCTTTCGTCGCGGTACAGCAGCCCGCCAGACGGGATGGTGCTCATGCCCATCTTATGTGGGTCGATAGCGATCGACTTGACGCCCGGCACTTCGAAGTCGAATTTTACCGGCTTTGCCATGAATGGGATTACGAACCCACCAAAGGCGGCGTCCACATGTAGATAGAGATCATACTCCTGCGCGAGCTTCCCGACGGCCTCGATCTGATCGATCTGGCCGAACTCGGTGGTGCCGGCGACTGCCACCAGCGCGATCGTGTCCCGATCGATAAGTGAGGCCATATCCCCGGGGTCGGCCCTCATCTGATCGTCGAGCTTCGCCCTTCGTATGGAGATACCCAGCAACTGGGAGGCCTTCTCAAAAGAGTAGTGGACGGATTCTGGCACCACGATGTTAGCCCGGTACCGATCTATCTGTTTCAGGTGTATGGCAGTGCGGAGCGCCTGGATGTTGCTCTCAGTACCGCCCGTGGTCATATACCCCGCTGCCCCGGGCAGGTGCAGCAAATCGCCCAGCAGTCCAATGCATCGACGCTCGATGGCTGCAGTGCCCGGGAATAATTTGGGATCGCCCAGGTTGGTATTGACAAATTCCTGGTGTATTCTGACAGCGATGGGATGGGGGTTGGTGCACATGGAGCTGAGGACGCGCGAATAGGGCACGTCCAGCTTCCTCGCCTCGCCGAGATCGGCGAGGATTTCCGCATCGTCTCCGCCCGTTTCCCACATGTCAGATCACTGCTGTTTTCTTGCCGCTTCTAGGATAAGGGCGTGCTCTGTCCTGGCCACCATTTCTCTCACTGCCTCTACGGCATCGATGTTAGCCGAGATGCTGGTGATGCCCATGGCGACGAGCCGACGAGCCACTTCCGGTCTGCTGCCAGCCTGGCCGCATATTGAAGTCTTAACGTCGTGCTTGTTGCACTCCCCTATCACGTATTCGATGAGCTTGAGCACTGCCGGGTGCAACTCGTTATAAAGCTCGGCGACCAGTTCGTTATTCCGATCGACCGCCAGCGTGTACTGGGTCAGATCGTTGGTGCCGAACGATACGAAATCGATGCCCTCCTTTATAAACTCATCGATGATCAGCGCCGATGCCGGGATCTCGACCATGATGCCGACGTCCACTTTCTCGATGTCGATTCCGGACTCGACCATGAGCTCCTTGGCCTTGCGAAGTTCCTTGGGATGCTGGACCAGCGGGAGCATTATGCCTATGTTGTCGTAGCCCATCTCAAATAATTTCTTAAATGCCGCCATCTCCAGCTTGAAGTGTCCGATCTCTTTTAGATCCCGGCGGATACCCCGCATGCCCAGCATTGGGTTGTGCTCGTACGGTTCATTCTCTCCGCCCTTCATGGCGCGGAACTCATCGGTCGGGGCGTCAAGCGTCCTTACCCAGACTGGCCTGGGGTAAAACGCGTCGGCCACTGTACGGATGCCCTTGACCAGCTCGTTGACATATTCCTCAGACCGGCCGGTCTTCATGTAGACCTCGGGGTGGGTGTTAAGGCCGAGGATCATGTGCTCGATCCGTAATAGGCCGACGCCGTCGGCGTTGGTCTGTTTCGCCCGTTCTGCCGCTTCAGGGATGGATACATTGACCTTGACCTCGGTAGCGGTGATCGGCTTGATCGTCGCCAGCCTTGTGACGGCCGCTTCTCCCTCCATCGCCTTCGATGCGGTCTCCTTCTTCTTCACCGCGCCCATATAGACGTGGCCTTTCTCGCCATCCACCGTCACCAGAGATCCGTCTTCGAGAATCCGGGTCGCTTCCTTGGTGCCGACGACTGCCGGGGTGCCAAGCTCGCGGGATACGATGGCAGCGTGGCAGGTCAGGCCGCCTTCGTCGGTGACTATGGCTGCAGATCTTTTCATGGCAGGCACCATGTCTGGCGTGGTCATTTTAGTGACGAGAATGTCACCCTCCAGGACACGATCCAGTGTGTCCATGCTGGTGACGATCTTCACTTTGCCGCTGGCCACTCCTGGTGATGCGCCCAGGCCTTCAAGGAGAATTTCGCCAAGTACACTGCCGCTCTTGGCCTCGCGTTTCTGGATCGTGGTGATTGGCCGGGACTGCAGCAGGTAAATCTCGCTCTTCTGGATAGCCCACTCGATATCCTGAGGCTTGCCGTAATGTTCCTCGACTATGGTGCCCAGCTTCGCCAGTCGGTTGATCTCGTCCTCGGTGAGCACCTGGGCGTTCTTCCGATCTTCGCTGACATCTATCCTCTTAGTTTTCCTAGTTTTAGGATCGCGGATGATCATAATCTGCTTGGTGGCGATCTTTTTCTTAACGAGTTTCCCTCGTCGGACCTCGTAGTTATCTGGGGATACCGAGCCGGAGACGACCGACTCGCCCAAGCCCCATGCCGCCTCAATAATCTCAATATCATCGCCCGTGGTTGGATGGCGGGTAAACATGACTCCAGCAGCGTCGGCGTCGACCATCTTCTGGACGACGACCGCGATGTTCACCTGATCATGGGGGAACTTCTGCTTCTCCCGGTAGTAGATCGCACGGGCACCATATAGTGAGGCCCAGCAGTGCTGCACGGACTTGAGCAGGTCCTCTTTGCCCCTGACGTTGAGGAAGGTCTCCTGCTGGCCGGCGAAGCTGGCCTCGGGCAGATCCTCTGCAGTGGCGCTGGACCGGGCAGCCACGTAGATCTCCTCGCCCTCCCGTTTACATAGCGTATCATATGCTATCGAGATTTCCTTTGTCAGATCCGCCGGCATTGGCTGGGCGTTGATCATAGCCTTGGCAAACGCCTCGGCTTTCATCAGCTCCTTCTGGTCATCGACGTTGATTTCGAGGCCTTTGAAGAGCTTGTCAGCGATGCCCGCATCATCGATGAACTTCCGGAACGCCTGTGCCGTCACGACGAAGCCTCGGGGCACCGGGAGCTGGGCGTTGATCATCTCCCCTAGGCTAGCACCCTTGCCGCCCACAATGGGAATGTCAGTATTGTGTACATCTTCGAGCCATACAACTAACTTATCCTTTACAGCCATAGTCACACTTCCAGCGAGCGAATCGCCTTCTTTCTCTTTTTATCATAGCTCTGTATAGCGAGGTCGATGATCGAACTGATCCGATCCTGAGGCACTCCCAGCTCCATGCCGATACGGATGAAATATGGGTACTCAATACCCCTATCCTGCGACCGCAGCGACTTCACCGCCTCCATCAATGCCATAATGCCGGAGAACGCGTGGATGAAGACCAGCGTGGGAGTAACTCTGCCGTTCTCGATCCTGGAGATCGTTTCCCTGCGCAGCCCCATAATCTTGCTCAACTCATCCTGTGTTAGGCCCATATGGCCGCGATAAGTTTGGATGAGCCGGCCGCGCTCCGGAGAGTTGACGATGTCCCCGGCGATCGCGTTTGCCATGTTCTGCATCCATTCGGGAGTATACATCAAAAGCCCCTGAAGATCATTTAGTGTTACATTATATGTAACATCCACGTTCCCTCGCAGAAGTAAAGCGTTCCGTCTATTTAACGATTATGTTACGTAAAAGATCACACCAACCAATGAGCGCTATCCAGAATACGACCCGCAATCGCCGATACAAAAGAAAGTTAATAGTTAAATAGCTTTGTTACCAGCGGTATCTTAATATTAAAGCGCCTGTCAAGCACCGCCAACGTGCACCACGGGATGACATCGACCAGCGGCAGCAGATCAGAGCCGCTCATAGCCAGCACCTTGACGATAGGCACGCCCAAGTGATTCAGATAAGCAGCCTCTACAACATCTATTGCTGCATCATAGCCAACCGCAAACGGAATCAGACCCACCGCAAAAAGAAGATCGTCCGGGAGGAAATTCGCGAAGTCTATCACCAACGCCAACGTCAGCGCTCCCAGATTCTGCAGTTGCGAATGGTCTTTCTCGACCTTGACGACGGTCTGTTGCCTGGAATGGTCAGTTTCCATGTTATTCCAACTGAGTAAACGGACACCTCACAATATATATTTTCTCCGGCCCATACACTTTGAACCACCCGCCCAAAAAGATAGGGTCTTACGCTCCTCCATGCTCCCATCATTATAAAAAGGCTTATCATCATGCAGGATGCATAAGTCACCAGTTAACCTTATTAGGGGTAATTCTCATGAAAGTCCTCGTTACTGATCCTATTTCAGAGGAAGGAATCAAGATTCTCAAGTCAGAGCCTGATGTACAGGTCGACGTCGAAACCAAGCTGACCAAAGAGCAACTGATCGAGAAGATCAAGAACTACAATGCTCTGATCATCCGCAGCGAAACCCAGGTCACCGGCGAGGTGATCGCCGCGGGCAAAGGCCTGAAGATCATCGGCCGAGCCGGCGTAGGAATCGACAACGTCGACGTGCCCGCAGCCACCGAGAAAGGCATCATCGTAGCCAACGCGCCCGAGGGCAACACCATCGCGGCGTGCGAGCACACCATGTCCATGATGCTGTCTATGTCGCGTAATATCCCCCAGGCGAACCAGTCCCTGAAAAGCGGCAAATGGGAGCGCAGCAAGTTTATGGGCGTCGAGGTGCTGAACAAGACCCTCGGCGTCATCGGCCTCGGCCGCATCGGCGGCGAGATCACCAAGCGGGCCCGGAGCTTCGGCATGGAGGTTCTGGCCTACGACCCGTTCACGACCAAAGAGCGCGCCCAGCAGATCGGCGCAAGGCTCACCACGCTCGACGAGATCTACGAGAAGGCGGACTTCATCACGGTTCATACCCCACTGATACCCAGCACCAAGCACATGATCTCCACCGCCCAGTTCAACCAGATGAAAAAGGGCGTCCGGGTCATTAACTGTGCCCGGGGCGGGATCATTGATGAGGCCGCGCTGCTGGAAGCCCTTAAGTCGGGCAAGGTCGCTGGCGCGGCTCTCGATGTGTTCGAGAAGGAACCCCCGGTGGGCAGTCCGCTGCTAGAGCTGCCCAATGTGATCGTGACCCCCCACCTGGGTGCATCTACAGCAGAGGCCCAGATCAACGTGGCGGTCACCATCGCCGAGCAGGTGCTGAACGCGTTCAAGGGCCTGCCCGTCACGACAGCCATCAACATTCCCATCATGAAGCCAGAGGTCATGGAGAAGGTCAAACCATTCCTGCCGCTGGCCGAGAAGCTAGGCCGGTTTGTAGCACAGATCACTGACGGACAGATCCATGAGGCCACGGTGGGCTACTATGGCGAGATCGCCCAGAAGGACGTCACGCTGGTGACGGTGGCCGTTCTAAAGGGACTGCTGGACGTCAAGCTTGGGGAGCCGGTCAACTACGTCAACGCCAAGCACGTCGCGAAGGACCGCAGCATCAACGTCGCCGAAACCAAGTTCGGCGAGACCGGCGACTACACCAACCTGATCACCCTTACCCTAAATACGGATAAAGGCGAGATCATGGTCAGCGGCACAATCTTCGGTAAGGAAGACGCCCGGATCGTCGATGTCCAGGGCTACCGACTGGACGCTATACCCAGCGGCACCATGATCGTCACCAGACACAAGGACAGGCCCGGCGTCATCGGCAAGGTCGGTACCATTCTCGGAAAATTGAACATCAATATCTCGGGCATGGTCGTGGGCAGAGACACTGTCAGGGGCGACGCGGTCATGATTTTAACGGTCGACGACGAGGTCCCAGACGCCACGCTGAAACAGATGATCAGCGAGGCAGAGCTATACGACGCGAAGTACGTAAAGCTGTGAATAGATAAAGTCTGAAGGTGGGCATAAAAGCTCACCTCAACCCTTTTCAGAAAAATCTTTTATTATAGCGCATGAAGCCTTCGAAGCAGAGTGTAAAAGCTGCTTATCTACTGATCTTTTCAACGAATTCTTTGAGCTGCGCATCCCCGGCTTCGGCCCCGATCTCGGACCCCTTCAGCTTGAGCATCCCGAGAGGTTCGGCGCCGCACCTGTGTGCCATCTTCTCGAAGCTATTCTTGATTGTGGTCTGATAGGTGCAGAAGAAAGCGACCTTCGGTAGCTTGCCCCGGTTTTTTGCTAGAAACCGGCTCACTGGAAAGGCCGGAGCATATAACCAAATTGGAGTGCCTATGATAACCATATCGTACTTCTTATCGCCATCGATCTTCAGCGATCCGAAGACTGGTATCTTCACAGCGCCACACTGCAGAAGCTGCGCCATCATATCGGCCAGCTTCTTCGTGGTGCCGGTGAGCGAATAGTAAACGATCAGCGTTCTCATGCCATATTTCTCCTGTCAATCCATGATGTGATCAATTGATGACCGATTGTTATCTATTTCTAACTTTATCGTCAGCTATAAATAGCTGATGTTATAAATATATAACTAAATGTTAGAAATTGATAACATAATGTGAAGTGTTTATCATATGGTGATGTCTGTGGACGTGGCTGAAAGAAAAACCACTGTGGACGAGGGGAAAAAGACCGAGTTATGGCACCGTTTCTACCTCTGGCTAGGCACACTGTACTTCCTGCTCGGATCGGCAGCGCTCATTGTCTTTGGTCCTCGACTAGAGATCATGTCGGCGATATTCATCATGATGGGCGGCATCACCTATGCGATGGGCTACGTCCCGTACATCGGCGGCCTGGACGAGCGGGGGCGGCGTATTGGTAACAAAGCCGCCACCATCGCCTGGATATTCACCATGTCATTCGCCGGCGCGCTACTCTCGGTCAGGACGGCGCTGGCAGGGCTGGCGGTGATCGCCATCGACGGCTATCAGATCCTAGGTCTGATTCTCACGATCATGGTCGTGTCCATGCTGGCTGCGAACTGGTATTACCTCAAAAAGGGAGACGTAGAATAGAAGGCGATGTGATGATCAACAGAAGCGGAAAAAGGATGAGTATGATAAAGAGTAGAGGGAAGAGAGTTGCACCTTACGCTCTGCTGGGCGTGCTGATCATGGCACCCTCGATGATGAACGCCAATATATGGCACGGCCGCAAAGGTGATGTGAAGTGACCTCGATCGACCCAAAAGTCATGAAGAAACCAGCCCCACTGCTGGGCAGTGGACTGTTTCTGACTGTGCTTATGATATTGGTGCTATCCGCCGTTATCGAGTACCTGCTAAAGATCAACGTGGTCGTCTTCGACATGACCATCGGCATGGTTTCGTTGATGACCATCATACTGCTGATAAGGATGCTTTTTCCAGGCTTTGTCCGGCGGATTGCACTGGATGAGCGGCTACAGAAGGCGCGAGCACAGGCCATCGCGTACTCGTGGTATTTGACAATCGCGTTCATGATCGCTCTGCAGCTAGCAGACTCGCTGCGCGTGTTTAGCCTGACTATGAACGAAGCCCTTATGTACACACTGCTCGTTGCCCTCTATAGCTTCCTCGTGCTCTCGTGGTACTATGGGCGCATGGCGGACGTGGAATTGTCCCTGTAGAATGGAGATAGGCATGAGCATACAGATCAACGATATCAGATTGAAGAAAACTGCACCATATGTTCTCATAGGCCTACTGATCATGGCAGCAGGGCTGATCATCTACTCCATTCTGCCCCGACCCATCGGACAGTCGATGGTATTGTTATCAGCCTGTCTGCTAGCCGGCGTCTTCTCTGCAAGCATCGGCCTGTACCTGTTTATGGTAGGCAAAGATAGCAGATCCCGATCGTTCACCGGAAAAAGGATTGGCGCTTCAGTAGTAATAGCTGGCCTGGTTATCATGGCCTCCGGGCCTTTCTACTACTATATATCCTCTGAAATATTCTCTACATCGCCCGATCTATCAATTGGATTTTTGGTTATCCCGAGCATATGGGGCCTTGTAGCAACGATCGTGGGACTGCTTATTTATCTAAAGGAAGCAAAAAAAACGTTTTTCGACGAGCGATCGAGAAATACGATAATGAAGGCTGGTTTTTATTCGTTTTTCACTTACCTGTTTCTGCTCGGAGGGCTCGCCATCGTCCAGACGGCCGGAATTGTTAATATCGGCTATGGCCGGATAGTCTGGCTGATCTGGTTCTTTATGCCCTGGACATTTCTGCTATTCTGGTTCATTTTAGATCGTAAAGGAGAGGATCTATGAGAACCCGCATCAAAGAATTTCGGGCCAAATATGATATGACCCAGGAGGAGCTGGCGCAAAAGGTCGGTGTTCGCCGTGAGACCATCGTGTTCATGGAGAAGGGCAAATACAACCCGTCCCTGAAGTTGGCCCACGACGTGGCGAAAGTGCTGAACGCCAAAATTGATGAGCTGTTTATCTTCGAGGAAGACGAAGGAAACGATGCGGAGACCTAAAAGTGGGTAGCTACGGTGCCAAAGGGAAATCCTGGACTAATTTCGGGGCTTATATTTTTATATAGCATATGCTTAATAGGCATATACAATAGGTGTGGGTGAAACCGCATGTCTGTGATGCCGAGGGATAATGCCGCCTTTGAGGCGGGGATCAAACTGGGCGCGCTATACCACCAGTTCGTGGGGTCGCCGGTCAGCCTAAAGACGGCGGCGTCGCTGGAGAAGGCGATTTCGGAGAGCATCTCCGTGCAGCCGTTTGTGAAGTCGATCTCCGTGTCGATCGATCGGCAGATGATCAGGGATAACCTCAGCCAGTTCGGGTATACGGAATTAAAAGGACCTATGCTGAGGGTCGACGCTATAATTAAACACGAGGGGTACGAGGCAAGCGTCGGCCTGGAATTTAGAAATGGGTACCCACTTATGTTCATCAAAGATATCAGGGAGGTTAAATTATGAACTTTATGGAGAGGATCATCGGAACGATCACGAGCCCCGATAAGGCAATGGAAGACGTCGCAAAGGAGCCTAGGTGGGAGGAGGCGCTGGTTATCATGGGCGTCTATGCCGTCATCTATGCCCTGTATGCATACCTATATTCAACCCACACCAAATATGTGTATACCACGAATACGCCAGGAATAGAGGCGATGGGGCCTATTACTGTCATTTCCACTATCGTAGCAGGTCTGATAATGCCGTTAATCTACTGGTTGATAGCCACAGTCGTGCTCTTCCTCCTATCAATGGCGTTTGGCGGAGAGGGCAAGTTCACCACGCTCCTCACAGGCATTGGATTCTCAAACCTAGTCAAAATATTTGCGATAATCATCGCTCTCATTCTGGCTACTCAGGCGCCTTATATTACAATCACTATGGATCCGTCTAACCCGCTTGGTGCCGTGTCACAAGCGACCAGTCTAGGCACGAACATCTACATGATCGCCAGCCAGATTGTGCTGCTCCTAGGCCTGATCTGGTCCTGCATCATCGGTATCTTCGGGCTGAAACACTGTCAGAAACTGAGCTTCAGGTCGGCGGCCATCGTAGTTGGGATTCCGGCTGTAATATATATCATCATCTCGTACTCGGCGATGTTCCTGATGATGCTAAAATAAATATGATGCCGCCTTCATAGGCGGCGCCCTTTCTCTTTTAGCAAAAGTTCTTGTACCACCCGAACAATTCTCTCCTGATGACCGAAGGCCTGTCACAACCCAACCTGAAGCTGACACTGGAAAACATAAAGGCAAATTATCCGAAGGACGTAGCGATCACCATGATCACGGGGATGCTCCAGCAAGAATATGCCTGGCTGGAGGCGACCATAAAGGGCATCCGCGACCGCTACCTGACGCTGAACGTGGATAATCCGGCGAACGAGCGCGACATCGCCGACCTTCGCCTTGAGGCGGTGGAGGCGTATCAGCCCGCCTACTCCATTGAGTTCTGCCTGACCGAGATGGGCGCCGACGTGAGACGGTTGATGCCGGAGTACGAGGGCGACTTAGAGGCGTCCTCGGTGCAAGAGAGGGGTTGGGAGCTCTCGTTCGTCGGCCTGAAGGAAGGCGCGATGCGATCACTCGGGGGGCACTGCAACGTCATCGGTGAGATAATCATGCTGGAGCGCAAGCTATACCATCATACATACCTCGCCGCGGTCATGCAGCCCGCCGGGGCCGACAAGGGATCGGTTACCGCTTCAGGCCCAAGCGAAGAGGTCATGATGGAGTTCCACTTCTCGACCGTCGTATTCGACGAGGATATCAATGCGCTCGTAGAGAATCAGGGATAGCCCCACAGCCTTTTTATGGCCATGCCAGGCCCGAGCATATAAATCGCCAAAAACGATATGATATTTTTAAACGCCGATGGCCGATCTCAGCCCGGAGGTAACATTTGTGCCAAGGCAAGAATGGGGAGAGAAAAGGGAGAGACAGTACGAGCACGTCAAGGAATCCGAAGAGGAAAGGGGCAGCTCCGAGAAGACTGCCAAACGCATAGCGGCAGCCACGGTCAACAAGACCCGAAAAGAAAAAGGCGAGACCAAGGAGCAGAAAAAGAAGAAGTGAACTCCCATCGCCGACAGGTACACGCCATGTTGAGTGGATCGAGCTCATTTAACTCGATCTATGCCCTTGCATCGGTACGACCCAGCAATACGAACGCTGTGTTGTGATTAACCGATTGATTAGACACAATGAGCCGACAATATGATCGCTGTGCCGTGCCGGAGCACAGATTGCTCAGACACCACAGATTCACAGATAACTAGTTATAACTGATTGTATGGAAGCCTTCTCTATTAATTCCTTTTCTATTAATTATCTGTGAATCTGTGGTGTCTGAGCAATCTGTGTTCCGGCACGGCACAGCGATCAAAGTCCTTCCCGAGCATCGAAACAACCGCTTCTTCGAGATAGCACCAATCCCAACTGGTATGTGTGATGCTCACAGCAGCTCTTTTACTGCAAACAGCAGCCCGACCAGGATGTCCCCCGCCACCAGCCCGGAGGCGGTGATTCCGTGATCGTCCTTTAGGAGGCTCTTTTTCTCTGCAATCCACGCGATCGCTCCGCCGATGAGGATCGCTGCGGAAGCGGATACGGGGAGCAGCAGCCCTAGCGCCATGCTGACCGCCGATACTTTAAGCCTGTGAGCGATGAGCGCAAGGACAGTACCGATTATGATAAATCGAAGATCGATCGATGGCGATACGACTTTGGTCACGGCGGATCGGGCCATCTCCAACCACATGACGCTGTAGGGTGCGGGCAGCACGTCACTGCCAATACCATACAAGCGGTTGAGGAGATCAACGCACGGTGTACAGATGATCCCGCCGGTTACGGCGCCTATAACCAGCATGTATCGTAGGCCCCGTCGATTGATACCGAAGTGCTCTGCCACCTTGTACAGGGATAGGGTGGATGCGAACCCGAAAGTGGTGGCCAAGACGAAACCCTGGAAGAGCAGCAGCGACATTGTATTCCCGAACGCCATGCCGGTCAGCAGTACTATGACGAAGGCGGCGATGCCGATGCTCATGGCCGTCTCAGCTCGACCACGAGTCTCGATAACCATGAGCAGCAATGCCAGGGGGATGCATATGCAGAAGAGCGGCAGGGAAACGCCGACGAGCGAATGGATCAGTGCAGCGGCCAATGCTGTGGTCGTGAGCAGTAACACGCCGCTAATGATCGAGTCATGAGATGAAAGGAAAGTGATAAGCTTACCTACACCTATCGATTCTGAAGTTCCGGCCTTGTCCGGGAGCCGAATTTTCCGATAATAAATGGAGATGAGCGCAGGCTTCAGTACGACGTAGAGCGATATCCCCGCGCCGGCCACCATCATGGCCGTAGCGGTCGAAAAGATCCAGGGGCTGCGCATATGGGTGATGTAACCAGCGGATCCGCCCTCTTCCAGGTACAGGATTAGCAACGATCCGAGGGCTCCCAGGGCGATCTGTAGGCAGCCCTGTATCCCTATGATCATGCCGATACCCGCGAGAAATGGCGAGAGGCTCAGGCCGGCGACCGTCGTGCCGATCGTTTCCGGGAGAAGCCCGATCCCTTTCAGACCGGAAACGATGCCGCCCATGATGGCAGCGGCGCCCATTCGGGTAGCAGATGCTCTAAATCCCGGGCCCTTGTTATCCGAGAGCAGACTGATGATGGCAACGCTGACCTTCGGCCCCGGCCATGCAAAGCCGCTTCTCAGGAAATAGCCGGCGAAGAAGGAGGAGGCGAGCATGCCGAGGAGGAGCGAGATGCTGATCAGCGCGGCCATGGCGGCGCCTGGAGCCGGCAACGCTTCCCCTGAGATGAGGATGGCCCCCAGGCTATCCGTATATGCCAGGACGGCAGCAATGGACATGGCCATGATAGCCATCATGTACAGAAACGCCCTGGGCCGCGCACTTCCCGAGACGGCGAAGACGAAGAAGGCGGCGAAGAGGAGCAGAATGTCCAGGCCGGTGGCCATGCCTGTCTTCAGCGCCAGATACATGTAGATGAAAGCGTTCAGGGCGCTGAAAACGACGCCCAGCGCGATGGCCGGTATGCGATCGTCGATCCTGAGCGCCATGTGAGTAACAACGTAGGGCGAGGGCATCAACGTTGCTGCGGGGAACGGTGGGCAGGATGGGCGTGATCCTGATCATTCACCGCAGGTACTCGATATCGATGGCTGACTGAAACGATATCCCCGGCTTGGCCAGC
>DATHCY010000045.1:0-20747 GCA_035319305.1 Methanocella sp. | reverse complement strand
ATGATTAGGATCAACGCTATCAGGATCTTTGTTTCCAGCGATCCTGAAAAGACACTGGAACCTCTACCTAATGGCTTATACCTGCCACTATTCATGGTCCATCCCCAATGGATGATAATAGCCGTAATCATATATAACACCGAATGGTCGTATAACACCGAATGGTCGGCCTGTCGGCCGGCATTGATATCATAAATATTTTATATACTGTAGAACATCTATACCCCAGTGAGTGGTGTGTCAATGGATAAGCTTGCGCTGGTCACCCGAAACGTAGAAGAAGTGGTGACCTTGAATGAATTGAAGAGTCTGATGGATACGAACCCGCGCCCGAGGGTCTACGTCGGCTACGAGCCAAGCGGGAACATCCACCTGGGTCATATGATCACGGCCAACAAGCTAGTCGATTGCCAGAACGCCGGATTTGAAGTGACCGTACTGCTGGCGGATCTTCACGCGTACCTGAACCGTAAAGGCACTATGGGGGAGATTGAGAAGATCGCCGACTATAACAGGAGCTGCTTTATCGCCCTCGGGTTGAGCGAGGACAAGACCAAATTTGTCCTAGGCTCGTCGTACCAGCTGTCAGGAAAATACGAGACTGACGTGTTACGCATGGCTTGTGACACGACTCTTAACCGGGCACGCAGAAGCATGGACGAGGTCTCGAGGGATGCTGAAGACCCGCGCGTGTCACAGATGATCTATCCATTGATGCAGGCCCTCGATATTGCATATTTGGGCGTCGATGTAGCTATGGGCGGAATGGACCAGCGCAAGATCCATATGCTGGCCAGGGAAGAGCTCCCGTCGCTGGGATTCAGCAGTCCAGTATGCCTGCATACGCCTATCCTGCTCGGGCTGGACGGCACCAAGATGTCGTCGAGCAAAGGCAATAACATCAGCGTGGATGAGCCTGCTGATTCGGTCAATAAGAAGATCGAGAAGGCGTTTTGCCCCATTGGAGTTGCCGATAATAACCCGGTGATCGACATTTTCCGATATCACATTTTCATAAAATATCCCAGTATTTTAATCGAGAGGCCGGAGAAACACGGTGGGGACGCCACTTACGACAGTTTTGAGACGCTGCGGGACGATTTTGTTTCTAAGAAGATACACCCGATGGATCTGAAAAAGACTGCGGCAAAGTACATGAACCTGACTCTGGAATCGGTGCGGAGGCGTATATGATGGGTCAACTTCAAATATTTGCATGCCAAATTAGCCAAATAACAGAGATACAAACATAAGTGGTGATAAACTGAATAGACCAAACAGAACCGCGCCTGCAGGCGGCGAGGGCGAGCAGATCACCAGGATACGCACTCCGAATAGAAAGGATGGCGAAATCCTCGGCCATGTGACTAGTATGCTCGGTGCTAACAGGATCGTCGTGCACTGCGTAGATGGTGTGACAAGGATGTGCCGAATACCCGGCAAGATCAAGAAGAGGATATGGATTAGGGAAGGGGACGTGGTCATCGTTATTCCATGGGATTTCCAGAATGAGAAGGCCGACGTTGTCTGGCGTTATACTCAGCCTCAGGTCGACTGGTTGACGAAAAAGGGATTTTTGTAGATGCTCTTTTAGATGCTTCTTTTAGATGCTTTTAGATGCTTTTGATTGACCTGTGAAAACAGTTTATCACCGGAAAACCTTTGAGAAGAACACGGCTCGATGTCGCTGAACAGTTTTCGGGCGCGGCACTGTCGTAAACGTAAAAGCGTGTTAAAAGTTATCGCTGGTAAGAAAATTGGCCGTAGAAGTCGGCCGGTTACTTGTTGTACTGGTTCACCAAGCTAACACCGTACTCTGCCAGCCGCTTCGCGCCAACCGTGGTCTTTGACTCGGCGAAGATACGGATTATCGGCTCGGTGCCGGAGGCCCGGACCAGGACCCAGCCGTCCTTATTGAAGATCTTGACGCCGTCAGTGGTATCGATCCGATCGCCCTTCGCCTCGGTCGCGATCTTTTTCAGCACCATCTCCTTGTCCTTGCAGTGGATCTTCTCTTTCACGCTGTTGTAGGAGGGCACCGCGTCGATGATGTCGCTGAGCTTTTTGCCCGTCGTGGCTAGCAGTTCCAGCACGGATGCGGCGGACATGCCCCCGTCCCGGCAGTACTGGAACTCTGGGTAGATCAGGCCGCCATTGCCCTCTCCGCCGAAGACAGCGCCGACTTCCATCATCTTGCGAGCTACGTAGATGCTGCCTACCTGGGTCCAGATGACTTGGGAGCTGTATTTTTTGGCGATATCCTCTATGAGAGAAGACGAGCTGACTGGCGTGACTACGATGCCTCCTGGCTTGCGCTGCAGCTTGTACTCGGTCATGATCGCCAGCATTACGTCTTCGTTGGCAAACCGACCCCGGTCATCCACGAAAACCGCTCTGTCCGCGTCCGCATCATGGGCGATGCCCAGGTCGGCGCCTGCGGCGATTACAGCCGCCTTCAGGTCGTCGATCTCGTTGCCGGTGGGTTCCGGGTTGCGGCCCGGGAATGTGCCGTCTATCTGGGCGTTGAGCGAGATCACCTTGCAGCCTAGCTTCCGCAGCAGGAAGGGCGTGGTCAGGCTCGCGGCTCCGCAGCCGGTGTCCGAGATGACCTTGAAGCCCTTGTTTCGGATGAGCTCGGCGTCTACGGTCTTGATGATGTTGTCGATGTACATGGGCTTCGGGTCGAAGCAGGTGAGATCGCCGGTCTGGCTCCAGTCGGCTTTTTTAAAGTCGCCAGCGAAGTAAATTTTCTCCACCTCCGCCTCGTCGGCCCTCGACATTTCGGTGCCATCGTAGGCCACGCCCTTCACGCCATTGTACTCAGGAGGGTTGTGCGAGGCGGTGATGATGATACCCGCGTCGGCGAAATTTTTCACATAGTACTGGATGGTAGGCGTCGGGGCGATGCCCAGGTCGACCACGCTGCATCCGGTCGACAGCAGGCCCGCGATGACCGCGCCCTTGATCATCTCGCCCGACTGGCGGGTGTCCCTTCCTAGTGCGATCTTTCCGCCTTTGAGCGTGCCGATGCTGCGCGCCAAGTTCATCGCCATTTCGGGGGTCATTTCCACGTTGGCGACGCCTCTAACGCCGTTTGTGCCAAATAACGCCATAATATTACTCCTTATCATGCACCCAGTACTCACCGGAGACTGTCATTTCCTTTTTCCAGATGGGCACTTCTTCCTTAACCCTTTCGATCGCATCGCTCAGCACCGGAAACAGCTCCTGGCGGTGGCCGGCGGCCACGACAATGTAAACGATGTCCTCGCCCTTCTCGATCCTGCCAGTCTTGTGGTGGATGATCACATCAACGATGCCGGGCTTCCGCTTTAGCTCCGCCTCGATCCTGGAGATTCGCTCCTTAGCGACGGTATCGTAGCTCTCGAACTCTAGGGCTTCCGTGATCTCGTTATCTGCAATCTCCCGGACGATGCCGGTGAAAGTGCCTATGGCACCGGCTTTTTTGATCTCCGGGTTGCGGCGCGCCCTGGAGAGGAGATCGAATAGCGTCACCTCATCGGGCTGCGTCATCGCGATCGCAGCGAGTTGCTCGCCGTTGGCGTTGATATCCACCCGGGCCACGACGTTTCCGGCCTCGACGTCGCCGATGGCGATCTTCGGCAGGCCGCTCTCCTTGAAGCCCTCGACCACGACGTAGTCCACGCCCTGCACGGACATTTGCCTGAGGGCGGTGTGAATGTCGTTAGACTTCATCACCAGGACGCTGCGGGTCGGGGTCACGCCGATCGTCACGGTTGCGCCGCTGGCCAGGTGCCGGTCCGTGTCTCCGCCGAAGGGCAGGACCTCCTCCTGGGAGTGCTTGATCGTCCCCACGGTCCCGTGCCGGGCGAGACAGGCGACCAGCCGCTCCACGAGGGTTGTCTTACCCGTTTTTTTATAACCTACGATTGCAATGACTTTCATAGACCACGCGTTATTGGGTGGCTGAAGAATTAAAGGTTATCCGATAGGCCTGCAGGATAGATTTATATCCCTTCACGGTGAGTAGCCATTCAGGCATGATAGCCTGGACTACAGGTGTTTGTGATGGGCATGAGGATCGTGGCTGGGCCCTCCTCGCAGCTGCTTGCGACCAAGACCGCGGCGCTGCTCGGGTGCGATATCGATGTGACAGAGTACAAGAGCTTCCCGGACGGGGAGGTCTGCTGCCGGGTGACGGGGGAGGTCTCCGGGAACGACATCGTGATCATCCAGAGCACGCCGTCGGATAGGGACATCGTATACCTTTTACAGCTCATCGATGCGTGCGACGAGGCGAAGAGCCTCACTGTCGTCATCCCGTACTTTGGCTACGCCCGCCAGGATAAAAGGTTCAATGCCGGCGAGCCTGTCAGCAGCCGGGCCATCGCGAGGACTATCAGCGCCGATCGTATCTTCACCTTCAACATCCACGACCCGTCTGTGCTGGGCCACTTCCCGTGTAGAGCAGAAGAGCTTGACGCGGCCCCCCAGCTCGGCCTGCATGCCCTCCAGATGGGACTGCATGAGCCGCTCCTCCTCGCCCCTGACGACGGGGCGCTAAGCCTAGTGAAAACAGCCGCTTCCCTGACCGGCTTCCCCTACGACTACCTCGAAAAAACCCGGCTATCGGGCTACGAGGTGAAAATCGCCCCCAAGGACCTCGATGTCCAGGGTAAAGACGTAGTGATCATGGACGACATCGTAAGCACCGGGGGAACCATTGCAGAGGCGACCAGGCTGCTCCGCGCCATTGGTGTCAGAGACGTCCACCTGGCCTGCGTGCACCCGGTACTGGTCCGCAACGCGGTCCTGAAGCTGGCCCGAGCCAGCCTCAAGTCGATCATCTCTACCGATACGCTGGAAAAAGGTACCAGTTGTATTTCGGTGGCGCCGATCGTTGCCGAGGCGCTGAAAAAATAGATTTTTTAGCCTTATCCCATCATCGCCAGCCTCGCGCCCAGATCGAAAGCTTTCTGGCAGTCGATCGGAAAGGCTTCCTGGCGCTGCTTCTCCTTCCCTTCCACGTCGTGAAAGCAGACGTACTTCGAGTAGTCGTCGAACTGGTAAGTATCGATGGCTACAAGCGATTCGCAATGCCCCAGAATCCGTGCGACAAGCCCCTCGTTGAGGGCGATGTGCTGTTCGATCGGCAGTACCTTCAGCCGCTCAGCGTTGGCCCCGAGGGTGTAGACGAAGCCGACCGGGAGCTTTTTGGGAAAGAGCGTGGACCTTTGGAGATCGTAGACCAGGTACGGGTAGATCAGTCGTTCCATGCAGGACTTCATCTCTCCCGTCACTGTGCTGAGGTAGATGGGCGAGCCGAGCAGGAGCGCTCCACAGTCCTCTACCTGCTCAAGCACCGGCGTCAATTCGTCACGGTATGCACATCTGCCATAGGACTTGCCGCCCTTCAGCTTGCAGGCGAAACAGCTTGTGCAACCCTTATAATCGAGGTCGTAGAGGTGGATGAGCTCAGTCTCTGCCCCCTTGGAGGCCGCCCCCTCGAGGGCTTTGTTCAACAGCGTTGCGGTGTTCCATCCCTTTCTCGGGCTCCCGTTAAGTGCTAATACTTTCATGTCTGATTCCAGCCGTTATATTGAATCACAAAAATCTTTAATATACTCCATGTTGATGTATAGCAAGGAAGAGGGAAAGGCGTTCGTATGGAGATGTCGTTCACCCCATGCGACCCGGCTTAGATTATGCCGATCCTATGCAGGCCTAGTAGAAGTATGGCGATGGCGATTGTATAGTAAACAACCTGTTCCTTTTCTTCTATGCTTTTTCACTCTCCCAACCGGCAACACCGTTCTATTGGAAAGGTGTATCCGGGTGGTTGCCAGGCAATTTCTTTTACGTCAGGCGGATATATCTTCCTTTCTCTCTGAGCCTTCGCCTCATCGATTAGACACTGAGCACCGGCCTGATAACATCGTACAGCAGTAGGACGCTGAAGGCGAGTAGGCAGACCCCGCTGGCGATCATGACGACCGGGTACAGCTGGCTGACCCTGGACTTTGCATAGTGGATGGCGATGGAGAAGACGCTCACCCATGATAGCAGACCGAGCACGAAGCCGACTACTCCGAGGGTATTGAACATTGCCACGAAGGACGCTCCCGCTGTCGCCCACCAGACGATGCCCATAGGGTTTGTCGCGGCCAGCGCCATTCCTTTCAGGTACGGGTTGCCAGCCTTGGTGGTTTCTCTGTTTTCGGGTGAGCGGCTGTAACTTTTTATCGTCATCACCCCGAGATAAAGCAGTATCAGTCCGCCGGCGATCGAGATGATAGTGCGGGCGGTGGCGCCGGTCAGGAGGACGCTGACGCCGATCATGGTCAGTGCCAGATAAGAGAGATCGCAGGTGATCGCGCCCAGCCCCAGGAAGATGCCGCTCGCGTACGACCTCCTTGCTGATTCGGCTGCGATGGCCGCGTTCACGGGCCCGGGCGGCACGCCTAAGGAGAGGCCTAAAACGATGCCTGCTAGAATGCTGTAAAAATCGATGAGCACCATGTCGTACCATAATCAAAATGCTGGGTAGGAGGTAATCACTCGTCGGAGCGTCGCCGAGGACTACGTTTTTCCTGGCACTTTTTGCACACATTACCCTGCAGGCAGTTGCCGCATACCACCTCTCTACAAGACTGGCACATGCGTAAACGATTGGATGGTTTCTTGCAGATTGGACAAATTCCCGCCGATTGCATAATTCCACTCACGCTCTATGGCACTGTTATAGAAAAGCATGTCGGTTCCCTTCAAGGCCTGCCTTTACCAGCACAGTCCCTCGTAGATGATGCCCCTGATGTGGGGGTTGACCATTCTGCGGCCGTCGATCACGATCTTCGTTCTCATCCGGTCAAACTCTGCCGACAGTCGGCCGAATTCGCCCCATTCAGTAGCGATTAGACACGCGTCCGCGCCCTCCAGCGCGTCGCCCGCGCTGTCTTTATATGCGATGCCCGGATAGATTTTTTTCATGTGCTCGGAGGCCATAGGATCATATGCTGACACTGTGGCGTCTTCAGCCAGGAGCATGCCGATGATCGGGATCGCTCGGGACTCCCGGATGTCGTCAGTGTCGTTCTTGAACGCTAGTCCTAGCACTGCGATCTTTTTGCCCTTGAGATCAGGTACGTGCTTCTTGAGCAGCTTCAGCGCGATATCTGGCTGCCGCTCGTTCACCTCTAACACGGTCTTGAGCAGGATGGGATCGTAGTCCACTTCAGAGGCTTTGCCGACCAGTGCTCTCACATCTTTAGGGAAGCAGCTGCCTCCGAAGCCGAGGCCCGAACGGAGGAAGTGTGGTGAGATTCGGGCGTCGAGGCCGACTCCTTCCATCACCCGGTAGGTGTCGATGCCCAGTCGTTTGCAGATGTTGCCGACTTCGTTGGAGAACGAGATCTTGGTAGCCAAGAATGAGTTGGAGACGTACTTGATCATTTCGGCGGTCTTCGTGTCGACCGCCAGAACGGGACATTGGTAAGCGGAGTAGAGCGATTTGATCAGTTCGGCCGTCTTCGGGTCGTCAGCTCCGACCACGATGCGGTCCGGGTTCTGGAAGTCGTGGATCGCTTTTCCTTCCCTTAAAAATTCGGGGTTCATGCCCACGCCGAAGTCCCTTCCTACCTTCTTCCCTGATTCCCGCTCCAGGATCGGCGTTACGACCTTTTCGGTGGTCTCAGGCACCACGGTGCTCTTGACCACGACCACGTGGTACGATGACTTGCGTTGCAGCCGCTCCCCAATGCTGCGGCTTGCCTCACGGATGAAGCGCAGGTCGATCTTGCCGCCCTCATCGGTCGGCGTTGGCACGCAGATGAAGGAGATGTCGGAGTTCTCAATGGCAAAATCGTAATCCAGTGTGGCCTTCAAATTTTTTCCCGCATGGACCTTCAGCAGGCGGTCCAGGCCCTCTTCGTAGATCGGCGGGACGCCCGCATTGATCCGCTCTACCCGGTCAGGATCGACGTCTACACAGATGACTTCGTGGCCGAGGTGCGCGAAACAGGTTCCGGTCACAGTGCCCACGTATCCCGTGCCAATGATGCTTATTCTCATGAGAACCATCCTCCTATCAAGTCTCCGGGCTAAAATAATTTGTGTTAGGTCGCGGCCGTCTGTGTGAGAGGGGTTGTGCTGTGCCGGTTGTCATTCTTCCGCAATGTTTTGATGCAACACGTTGATGAAAGTGTCAACGAAAACTTTTCTAGATTCCCGGGCGTCGATGCCGAAATCATTGTTGAATTGATTGGAGAGACCGGAGTATATGGCCATCGGCAGCATGTTAAAGAAAAATATCCTGACTAGCAACTGGTTATGATATGTTTTATCCCTGTCACTATTCTTGTCGGAATCCTTACTCGGGATGGATGAAACGGCCTTGAAAAACTCTTCAAAGATGGAGAGAGATCCAATATGACCGTTTTTGCCCTTGATGCTCTCCGAAATCATGAGTCGAATGACTTCTTCTCTTCCGGAAAGGTAGTCCAGCATGCCCTCCGCGTGGTCTCGCACGCTTTGCGGGTTTCTGATGTCAAGGTCCGAGAGGTTTTCCCTGAACTTTTCCGTAATCTCCGTAGATAGTCGAGCCATAAGCTCTATCATTAGGTTTTCCTTGCTACTGAAGTGGTAGTAAAGCATCACTTTGGTCAAGCCTGCCCTTTTTGCCACATCTTCCACCCTAGCTTCGTCGAACCCTTTTTCGACGAATTCTAGCAAAGCGGCGTTCAGTATTTTTTCCCTGGTCTGCTCGCCCATTTTGTTTCCAGCCATATTCCACGCTCTTCGGGATGATCGTTAAATGAATTAATATCGTCGAGATATATTATACTTGTTGATTAAACACAAAGTTTAAACTAAAAGTTTAAATATCGAGATGATCAAAGATTAGATCAGTCTTTAGGTGAGCGGCATGAAAATAGCGATCGTATACATATCGCCAAATAAAACGACGCAGAAGGTTAGCAGGGAACTGGCAAGGCTATTCACCGCTGACAACCACACAGTAGCAGAGGTAGACTTAGGTAGAAAAGAACACAGGGATCGTCGAAACATCGACCTGAACGTATTTGCCGATGCAGATATTATGGGATTCGGCAGTCCGGTTTTCCACATGAAAATACTACCGCCTATGGCCGGCTTCCTGGATGAAGCCCTTCCCCAGATAAAGCGGATGAACAGGAGCGCCAGAGCGTTCGTCTACCTGACCTACGGAGGCACGACCACAGGCAAATCATTCACGAATATGGTCGACCCCCTTAAGAGAAACCAGATTCCTATAATGGGCGGGTTCAAGGTATGCGCACCCCACTTCTGGCACACGGAAAACTACCCCTACAAAGAAACCCTCTGGACGATCAACGATTTTTACGCGGCCGTAAAGAAGGGTGGCTTCCAGGAACTGGAGTGGAGTAAGGTCAATGAATTCTGTTCGAACCAGAAACCAATCATCAAAGCCTTTTACCCGTTGATGGGCGCCCTTCGAAAGTTGAGAGGGATGCCCGAAATCAAATACGACCGAAGCAATTGCGTCAAATGTAAAAAATGCCTAAACGAATGCCCAGTTAGCGCCATCGAGATGATCGATTTTCCGATCAGGGACCTGCACAGGTGCGTCTATTGCTACCACTGTGCATTAGCATGCCCGAAAGGTGCCATCACATATAGCCTGGAAGATGTCGAGAAGAGAATCGAAGAAAATCAGCGAATCGTCGGACTAGAACGGCCCAGGAACGCGTTTTACGTGTAAGCAAAGCCCGGTTACCCGGGATTCAATCCTGAGCGAACGCATCGGCAAACAGACCTTCGACTTCGCTCATCGCCTTCCGGGCGTCATCTTCGTTTTCAACCTTCCGAATATCCACCCGGCCTGAACTATAGAGGATGAAAGTCCAGCTTCTGTAGTCGAACTTGGCCACGCCGAGGCTCTCCGAGCATTTCGCTCCCTGGATGTCCATCACCTTATGGCAGACCACGTTCATCACAAACTTACGCCCAAAGGACGACTCGGCGATGAAGCGCCCGGGCGCGTCGGTGCACGGACGGGTAATCGTGATCTGGTATCCCACTGACATATCCGTTATTTCATGAGCCCGACGCACTATATAGCTTTTCTTCGCATCCACCAGAGCTATAACTGTTCAGGCGTATAAGTATGTGATTACAATGAAGGTAGCAGTACCGGCAACCAATGGAGCTGGCATGGACGCCGGCTTATTCGAGGGGTTCGTAGGGTGTCAATTTTTCGTCCTGGTCGACGTTGAGGGTGACCGGATCCTCAGCGACTTCGAAATTCACCCCATTACGGTGGAAAACGACGCTGGAAAACTCGTTTTCACACTGGCGGGCAAAGGCGTCAACGCTGTGCTCCTGCAAAAGGCGTCCGACACCGAGCGCCAGATGATCACGGGGGCGGGCATGCAGGTCTTTGTAGGGGCTCGTGGCACGACATGGGATGCGATCCGATCGTTTATCGATGGCAGACTGGAGGACGTCTCGGAGATCAACCCGTGCACCTGCGAGGAAGGGAGAGGATGCGGTGGTTAAGGTCGCCGTACCGATCGAATCTTCCAATGGCCTGCTCTCGGAGCTGAGCGATCACTTCGGCATGGCCGAAGATTTCGCCGTTTTCGAGTACGACCATGGAGATATATCCGATTTGAAGTTCGTTAAGAACGAGACAATTGAAAAGCCCGAGCACGTCTCCAATGCACTGTTCCTGGTCAACGAAGGCGTAAAAATCGTCCTTGCTGGCTCGATCGGACCGCACATGCTCACCATTTTGCTCGGCGAAGGCATAAGGGTCTACAAAGGCGCCGCCGGTACCCTCGAAGACGTCCTGGAGGACTTCCGGGCGGATATGCTGACCGAGGTACACACGCCAGGTGATATGCAGGATTGAGGGTTGGTATCCGAATATCATCGCGCTGGCCGACCCTGCAACACGATCGCTACGATGTGCCAGAACATAAATCCACGGGTAGCGCATATTGGCATGAATTACCACGTGCCAATATTACTATCAACCCAACGATTAAAATCGTTGGCTTGTCGCCCCAGATTTCGTACTACCACACGCCTTCTGGAACGGACGAAAATAGGCTCATTGACCCGAGTCCCTGTACGCACGCCGGTAGCCTAGACGTACTACCGCAATAGGTTGTAATACAATAGGATGCGTTGCGGAATTCAAATTGAAAAGGTCGTGGACAGAAATGCTTCGCCGCACGCCATTACCAACAAACATTTCCAAATAGTGCAGTATCTTAGACGATTATAGTGAGATAGTGCGCCGAATCGACTTAACTAAAATACTGGTTTTATTATTGTTAGCCTGTTTATCAAGCTGTTAGTCATGCGCGACGCGTGTCTTTTCTCGAGACGAACAAGATTATGAGCACAATTATAAGCTCATCGTGGCTTTGGAGGATGCAGACTGTAACCCGAGATACTCGATAATCAGAAGCCCCGCCGTAATACAATTCTGCAACATGCCCATGCAATATAGAGATATACAAAGTTGGAGTTGAGGGGTGGGTTCCCCCGGTTTTAATTGTGGGCTCCCCCGCGGCTCCAGGATTGTGATCGGTATGAATTGCGTTAATGTCTAAGTTTATTGTTAAACCAAAGTTTTAATAGTACTACATAGTACTATACCATATAGAAGTAAATTCGAGGGATTACCACGGAACAGAAAAGGGCCGCAAGGATGGCGTTCGATTTAATGAAAACGGCAAAGGCTGCATACCTTACGACGATCGATGAGAATGATTATCCTGAAACAAGGGCGATGCTGAACCTCCGGAACTCCGACAAATACCCGAAGCTGTCCGGCATATTCAACCGGAATAAAACGGACTTCTCCACATATTTCACCACGAATACCTCGTCGCCTAAAATGAGGCGGATCGAGGCCAATTCGAAGGCCTGCGTCTACTACAGCAAACCGGACGAGTGGCGGGGGCTGATGATGGCCGGAGACCTGGAACCTGTTGAGGATGCCGAAGTCAAAAGTTCCCTGTGGCAGAGCAGTTGGACGATGTATTATCCTGCAGGACCGACGGATCCGGACTATGCCATTCTGAGACTACGCCCGTCGTTCCTGCAGGGCTACCATCAGCTTGAGCACTACCATATCGATACAGGAGATGTATGATGGGAAAGCTGCGTGAAGGCGGCATTCTGATCGCCAAGATCCACCAAGTCTCAGGCCGGGTATTTACACGTAAGCTGAAAGAGCACGGCATCACCGAGATCAATCCAGCCCAGGGGAGAATCCTGTTCGTCCTGTGGAAAAACGACGACGTGCCAATCCGCATTCTCGCCGAAAGGACGATGCTGGAGAAATCCACTCTGACCAGCATGCTGGACCGGCTGGAGGAGTCAGGACACATCACCAGGGCGCCATCCAGAGACGACCGCAGAGAGATCATCATCAGCCGCACGGATAAGGACAGGGCGTTTCAGCAGCTATACGATAAGGCCTCCGCAGAGATGACCGAGATCTTCTACCTAGGGCTGTCAGAAAAAGAAAGGAACGAGATAGATAGATACCTGGAAAAATTGCTGGCAAATCTCACCGCGACCGAGAGCACCATGAAATGAATGTGCGGGCTTCTATAGCAGCTTAATCATACTCTTTATGTTTCAGCTTCTCGATCAGACCCGAAACTCGCTTTCGGGCCGCTTCGGTGCCTTCGAAGTCCCGGCTTATCCTTATGTCGAGGATGTCGCCCTCCTGGCAGCCTTCCGGCAGCAGCTGAACCGGCAGATTGATGATGGCAGGCACGCTGCCCCTGAAGACTAGGACCGCCAGGCCCTCTTCGAACCGGTCGATAGCGGCTTTCACGTGATGCTCCTCCTGCTTTCTCGAAATTCTCGAAATGTCACATACCTCCTATCGCATTAATCTATGCCGGCGCCCTCCGCTCAGCACTCATGATCACGCCCTTGCCATCCGATGCCGCCTCGACAGTCCCGTCGTAATCGGTCCGGTAGACCGTCGATCCGGCCGCCTGGAGGCGGCCCAGCGCCTGCTTTGATGGATGGTTGTAGGAATTGTCCGCCCCGACCTCGATCACGCTGTACTTCGGATCGACAGCCTTCAGGAAGGACGTGCCTGAGGAGTGCCTGCTGCCGTGGTGACCGACCTTTAGGACGTCGCTCTTTAAATTGTACCCCGATTTCAGCAGGCTGCTCTCGGCGTCGAAGCCGATGTCGCCGGTGAATAGGAAAGAGGTGTCACCGTAGGCGACCTTCATCACAATCGACTGCTCGTTTAGATCGTCGCTGTCGACCCCGGCGGACAACACCTGGACTTTGACTCCAGGGGCGAAATCTATGATATCACCCGCTTCTGGGACAACATATTTGATATTCTTCTTGTCGATCAGCGTCAGGTACTGCTCGTAGGTCTGAGTCGTGTGCGGCCGGCCGCTATCGTAGACCACCTTCACCGGGAAATCGTTTAAAACGGTCAGCATACCCCCGATATGGTCCTCGTGCGGATGGGTGGAGACCAGCACATCGATGGAGCTGACCCCATGAGCCTTGAGGAACTTCGAGACCCTGCTTCCCGCCACCGTAGGGCCCGCGTCGATCAGCATGTTCTTGCCGCCATACTGGATCAATTCGGAGTCGCCCTGACCCACGTCGATGTAATAGACCACCAGATCGGTACTCGAAGGCGCAGGACCCGGGGCTGAGGCAGAAACGCTGGCCGGCACGGACATATGAGGCGTAGGCGTTTCATTAGTGGACGCCACAGGGCTCGCGTGCAAGGAAGGCGGCATGCTGACACAGCCGGAGATGAGAATGAATGCTATCGAGAATATGGCTAAGGCCAGCACAGACTTTTTATCTTTCAAATGAGACACAGTAAATACCCAGTACCAGTCAGGGAACCGAATAATAATATATTGCAGTAAAGGTTTATACTTATTTGAGGATTTTTAAGGATAAGATTAAGGCCATAATCGTTTGCGGCCACGCACCTATACCTATCAGATGAAATACCGTAGATGAAATACCGTTTCCGGTTTCCTACAATCATGCTTTGTAGCTGTGTCGTATTTGTTGCGAGAGGCGATTTCATCTATCGGCCTACGGTGAGAACTGCCGGCCACGGTTTTAAATACGCGATTGACAACGTTCCCAGCTTACCTCAGCAGGATATCTTAGGGGTGTGAGCGTCACAACCCGAAAGCGATCCGGAATATATCGAGGTGCTTTTTTACGACGGCCTCATCAAATACTTTCGCTGTGCTCACAGAACCAGAACAATAATATAACTCCCGCATACTATACCTGTCAGATTTCCGATCATGAACGCTCCGAACTACCTCCGCTACTTCCCGAAACCGACCTGCTACCCCAACCAAGAAAAAGCCATGGACTCCATCCACAAAGCGCTGAGCGACGGAAAGCTCGTCCTGTTCGAAGGCGCCTGCGGCACCGGCAAAACGCTTTCCGCGCTGGCCCCAGCGCTGGCCATAGGCAAAGATCAGAGAAAGAAGGTGGTCATAGCGACTCCGGTGCACCAGCAGATGGCGCAGTTCGTGGATGAGGCTCGGGAGATCCGGACGAAATCGGGCATCAAAGCTGTCACTTTCATTGGCAAGGAGAAGATGTGCCCGCTGAACAAGAGCGCCCATGCCTGTAGAACCCTCACCCTGGCCACAGAAGCTCGCCTCGATGCGGAGAAGGAGGTCGGCAAGCTTAAGCAGCTGATGAAGTCGGACGACTGGAAGAGCATGCACCCGGGGGAGCGGCAAGACCTGACACGCAGCATGATCGCCAATGAAGATGCGCTAAGACGTTTAAAAAGCATGTCCTGCGAGTACCTGTACGAGACACGTAAAAGCACCAACGACAAGTTTAGTCAGTGGCTGTTCGAGGATGTCAGAACGCCGGAGGATGTGAAAGAACAGTCAGAGGACGAGGGCAAATGCGGCTACGAACTGCTGAAGATGTACTTGAAGGAGGCCGACCTAGTCATCTGCAACTATCACCATCTGATCAAGCCCGAGTTCAGGGAAAGGTTCCTAACCGTACTAGGCTGCGAACTGGAAGACATCATCCTCATTTTCGACGAGGCCCATAACTTAGAAGACCAGGCGAGGGCCAGCATTCTGCCGCCGGTGGACGAAATAGCGATTGAGATGGCGGAAAAGGAGGTAGTAAAACTGAAGGCCGACGACAAAAGCCACACAGAAACTGACCTGCGGAAGGCCCGGGATGCCAACCTGCTGTTCCTGAGCAAGCTAAAGGAGACCATCCGCCAGACTTACTCCGAAAAACTCAGATTCGGACAGGCGGAGCGGATTACTTCAAGAGGCATCGATGTGAGGATCAGAGATCCCTCAGGCACCGACGATTTCTTCGCTTTCGCCATAAACGAAAAGCTTGCCACCACCGGCACGGCGACTAGATCGGCCATAGAAGGCCTTAAGAAGATGGGCATCGTAATCTACACCAAAGCGGAGGAGGACTTCAAGAACGGCCGAGTCCCATCGTTCGACGGCTCAAAGCTGCTCGACGTGGCTATATTCATGGAAAATTACATGCAACACTCCTGCGACTATACCCACTACCCTGTTATCACAGTCCACAAAAGCCCCGATGGCCGGCTTTATGGCGCCCTCGAACTATGCAACTGCACCCCGGGCGAACTGACAGAGCCCCTGTTGGACGGCCCAGGCGGCGTCGTCCTCATGTCTGCCACACTACAACCATTTAGCACGATGAAAGAAGTGCTGCAGATCAAACGCGATGCGACCGAGATCGCCTTCGGCAGCCCATTTCCCCCGGAACGTGGAAAGACATTCGTTGTCAACGCCGGGCCGCTGATCTTTAGTAATCGGGGCGACACGAACCTAGAGAAAACGCTGGTGAAACTGTTCGAAGACATCATCGCCGCGTCGGCCGGCAATATATTATTCTTCTTCCAAACCGCTGAGGAGGCGAGGAAATACTCACAGCTGATCAAGGTAGATCCGCCAGTTTTTGTGCCTGAGAAGGGCGTATCACCCGAGAAGCTGAAGAAACAGTTCTTCAGCCACGGCGATTCAGGGAATAAGGCAGTAATGATGGCCTATCTATGGGGCACGCTCACCGAGGGAGTGGACTATAAGTGCGACCGGTGCCGGACAGTCGTGGTGGTCGGCGTAGGGCTGCAGAATTATAGGGACGACCGGTCCCAGGCGATCATCAACGCCTACGAGAGCCTCTATCCGGGAAATGGCATGGAATACGTCATCTCACAGCCGGCCGTTAAAAAGATCCGCCAAGCCTGCGGCCGCGTCATAAGATCACCCACGGACTATGGCATCAACATCCTGGTCGACAGCCGCTACACGAAGCAGTACTCAGATAAGTTCAGCAGAATGGGCTACTTCTATAAGTTCCCTGCGGAGGAAAGGGGGAAATTCACCGAGATCGGTCATTCGGACATAAAAGCGGCGATGATCGAGTTTTTCCAGGGGATCAAACCTGTCGAACATCCAGTATTCAGCACCGCCAACCGAATGATCATGACCGACGGAGGCAATAAAAGCGCGAGTCCGGGTAAAACGGTAAAGATCGTACGAAAGCGGCCGGCAGCGTCGCCAGGCGCCGACGAAGCAAATCCCACCCTGGCGGCGATTGCCAGGCTTAAAAGCCCTAACTCTTCCGTTCGATGGAAAGCGGCGATGGACCTGGGAAAGACGGGCAGCCCTAGAGCCGTCGAGCCGCTGATCCGTGCCCTGGACGATTCGAGTCAGAAGGTAGTCATGAACGCGATCTGGTCGCTGGCAAAGATCGGCGACATCAGGGCGCTTGACCCGTTGCAGCTGCTGTTCAGGCACAGTGAAAAAAACATTAGGGATGAGGCTCGAAAAGCAGTAAAAAAGATCTATAACCGGAAATGAACAATATCGAACCGGTACTTCATGTGTAAATTTAAAGGGCTCATCTCCAAACCCTGGATGAACATTTCAGGTAAATTTTACCGGCGCACTTTGATGCCTGCAATTTTGGATCGATCTTAACAGTAACCCTGTACCGGTCACAAGGCCGCCAAGAGCCGTTCACAGATAGCAGGCTATATTTCCGGCAATCTTGGAGTACTTGGCCCCTTGGCGAACTTGACGGTATTAACTCCTGACTGGGATACCCAATTTTCCACAGACAATTCTTCATCCGACTGGGAAGAGCCATTTAAGATAGTTTCAGAATTCTCGCCCGCCCCTCGTTTTTATACCTTCTTTGCCACAATGAAGCGGTTCGTAGAACCGGGTGTAAGACTTTCAATTTCAACTATGCAAAAATTTTCATTAGTCATCATATGTTCCAGCTCAGAGGCTTTAAAAAATTTCATAGGCGGGAGTAGTCCTGTTTTCGCGAGAAATTGGAAAATAAGGGGAGATGTCTTCGTCCCTCCCATACAAGGCGTCACAGAAATGAAAAATCCACCAGGTTTTAATAATTCGTTGATCCTTCGCATGACTTCCGGGATATCGTCAAGGAAATGCAGGATATTGAAAACGAGGATAACGTCAAAGGATCCTCTTTTCAACCGCTCATCAAATATCGTTGATTGTGTGAAATTCAATTTTTCTGTGTTCACATCAGCCGCTTTTCTTTTTGCTATAGTAATCATTCTGGAAGATATGTCGATGCCATGAACCTCTTTAACGTGGTCAGCAATTTCCAAAGCCACAGTTCCTGTCGCGCATCCGTAGTCTAAAATGATATCTCCGGTGCGGAGGTATTTTTTCGTATATTCGACTGTCTTGGTGTGAGACTCTTCAAAATGCCCGGCCTGTCGGTCAAACTGACCCGATAAAAGGTCAAAAAACAACTCTGGTTTCACTGTTGATCTCCCTCCGAACGTTTACGCCTTTCACCAGAAGCCAGCAGCCAATCGTTAGTTCAAACAGACAGCTCGGGGCCATACACAGGACATCTACGTTGCCCATTTGCATGATTGCGGGCATTACCCAGAGAATAGTGACGAAGGAGTATACGAGCAGAAGGGAATACGAAAAAATCCCAAAGCCGGATAGTATTTTTGGAACGCACCCGGACTTGAACATTAGATATAGATAGATGATATACCCGAGGCTGACGAATACCATTGTAACGGTAGCTGCGGGGGCGTGGAAGCTGACCCACAATCCGAAGAGATCCCGCAACTGGTTAGCCGAAAATACTGTCGAAGAGGCTCTCCCGTTGAATAGCTGCAGGGCAATGAAACTGAATGACACTACTACGGCCGCAAGAACAGATTCTGTCAACATCAAACAGAGCGCCAACAAAGCGAGAGTCTTGTCCGCGGGTCTGGTCATAACATAAAGAGCCAGGGCGAGTATAATCCCGCAGACGACGATCAATAGATCAGTGGCGATACCGATGCGAAAGAGCTCCTCGTGAGTCAAAATGTTACTGGCCGTCGCCGTGACGTTTCCTACAACGATCAGTCGGGAATAGACAAAAACCCACGTTAGCGTGTAGCCCAGTAAGATGAGCAGAAAAGCGAACCCCGCGACTCTCGCAGTTTTTCGGAGTCCTGCATCTGAAATGGAGTTCGCCGTTTCAACTCCCCCTGATCTTTATCACGACTTTCTCGCGGACGTACCATTCTCCGAGATTCCAGAGAGTTTCGGATGCCCCGCGTGATCGGCAACACTTGTCTATTACAGGCTTTATTCTCGATTTTATGGTTATTCCTCCTGAGACATTGTATCATAGAGAGGCGGGTTCATCATCAGTTATTGTTGCAGGCTCCTTTTAGGTCCTTCCGACCTGCTGGTGCACTCCCCGAGTGAATGATTTCGGAAGACATTCACATATTGTACGCATGCGTACTGTACGCATGCGTACAATATGATAATGGAGGACGAGCTATAAATAGTTTATTGATCGGGGAAAAAGCCTAGTCACTATAGGCACTTCTTCAACATCACTAGAGGTATTTTTTCAACAGCCCTATAAGTACTTCTTCAACAGCCTTTTTAACTCTCCAGCATCACCGTCATCAACGAAAAAACGCTCGTCTATCAGCAACACCTCATTCATCGCCTTATCAACCAAGCGGAACCCTTTATCGGTGAGAGTGAGGTATTTCGAGCGCATGTCACCATCCTTCGCCAACCTGGTGACGTAGCCTTTCTTCTCCAGTGCTCTCATGACCCTAGAGACGGTGTTTTTATCCCTGTGGGCGAATACACCCACATCTATCTGAGTGACCGGCTTTCCGTCCAGCGTCAGGTTCGCCACAGTACCTAGAAGCTCCAGCTGAGTTGCTGTCAGATCCAAACCATTGAGAACGCCCTGTAGAGCCTTTTCCCATTTACTCAGCACCAGCTTCAGGTAATTTCCGGGACTTTCGTCCAATTTAGCGAATTTGACTGACAAGGACTCCCGGTCAACTTGCTTAACCATACAAGTAGAATGAAAGGTACTTGATGAAAAATATTTTGTCGAACTCTCGCCGGACAGGGTAGCGAACGGCCAGACGAAGGATAACCAGCTTGCAATACTGCTTCCGCATCCCGGCACGGAAAAGAGCCAGTAGATAAATTAGTATACCAGCAGCCGCTTGATCCGGTCTGCGACGATCTTCTCCCCTGCCAAGAAATCCAGGGCTTTAAATTTCTCCATATCGGTCTCGCCATTGATGTTGATGATAAAGATCGATCCCTTGTGGGTCGAGTAAATATCCTTGAAATCGTAGATAGCGCCGATGATCATGAGTTCCCCGGTGTAGACCAGCTTCCGAATCGCCTCGTCGTCGAGCAGGATGTCCACCTGCTTATCCACGTTCGCTTCCGCCACCAAGGATTCCAGGTAGTCTCGCTCGCCGATCGATGTGCCTGGGTTCAGCAGGTGTTCCCTAATATAGCTGGAGACTCCGCCCTTCCTGATGATCAGCTTCTGGATCGATGCCGCGATCGGGCGGATCCGCTCCAGCGATTTCGTGACGTGGGTGTGCTCGTTTTTGATGTCGCCCATAGATGCGCGGATGGCCCCGCAGCCGGTATGCCCGAGGACAATGAGCAGCGGTGTTTTCAGGTATCCCACGCCGTACTCGATACTGCCCAGGTTCGGCTGCACACAGTTGCCGATGTTTTTGATGGAGAAAATCTTGCCGATCTGGTCGTCGAGCGACTTTTCCAGCACCCTGGAATCGGAGCAGGTCACCAGCGTGATTTCGGGTGCCTGCGAGTCGACGTGCTCATCATATTCACCAGTCCGGGTCGCGGAGTGCGCGTACTCTTCGTTGTACTCGAGCTTGTCGATCAGAGTGATGATGCTGTCTTTAAATTTCATGGCCACAAAGGGAATTGGCAGCAGTTGCTTAAAGACTTATCTTATAGAAGTCGGTTTATAATCGTTCTTGAAAGGTTACGTACTCAGCAGAAGTGGATCGATCGTTGCCTTTGCCAAACTTATTTCTTATATGACTTGTACCATGCTCTGGATGATTCAAACTTGGCATGAAAATATAGGCGGCTCTTAATATTGCGCAGGGTGAACCTAAGTTGCTTGATTTCGCCGAGTATTTATGAGAAACGTTTCGTCGATGTGGCTCTGGTGGAGACGAAAAATGCGTACATAATTTAGAAAAATAAGAGTAGCACGGGCCGAAGGTCCGTGCTTTATCATTCAGAACTCTAGTACAGGACGCCTGGCGTCACGTACAGGCCCAGAGCCTGCCTCTCGGCGGCATGCTTCTTGGCCTTGTCTTTCTTGCCGGTCTCCAGCTTTTCCAGCAT
>DATHCY010000044.1:0-12817 GCA_035319305.1 Methanocella sp. | reverse complement strand
CTGCGGTGGAAGAAGTCAAGTCGATGAAGGTAAACAAAGTCTACAGGCTTAAAGTTATATACAATGAGGATATTTCAATAGAAACACTTAAATCTTCGTTAGCCGCTTTATCTAACTCGGAGATACTTCAACGTACGCCTGAGCGGGTTGCTCATCGCCGCGCTAATCTGGACCGTAAGCGGAAGGTGTACGAGATCGAGATAGAAGAGCTTAACGCTGAAAAAAAGTGTTTCATCATCACCGTCCGCTGCGAAGGCGGACTATACGTGAAAGAGCTTGTTTCCGGCGACAACGGCAGAACCCGGCCATCACTGTCGACACTGCTCGGGCAGCCGGTCAAAGTCCACGAACTCGATGTTATAAAGGTCGAAGGAGGAATTTCATGGCAAGATCACATGGCGAGAGATTAAAGACAAGGCACAAGTTCAACAAAGACCTGCGGGCAAGGGGCTTCTCCCCTGTCAGCAAGGCCGTACAGGAGTTCGAGGTCGGGCAGAAGGTCCACATCGATATCGACTCGAGCGTCCATAAGGGCATGCCTTACCGCCGGTTCCAGGGCCTCACGGGCGAGATACTTGGACAGGCAGGCCGCGCGTGGTTTGTCGGCATTACCGATGGCGGGAAGAAAAAGACCGTCATCGCCCGGTCGCAGCACCTGAAGCCACAGAAGAATAACGCGTAAGAGCAGGGATCGGAATGATCATCAAGAAGGTAATAAGCGAAGAGTTGCTCACCCTCCCCGAAGTTAAAGACACGCTAAACCAGATCAAGGAAGAGCGCGAAAAGGCCGGGTTAGAGCTCCGCTACGAGCAGAAGCGTGCGGTGGAGCACGCCAACGTATTCTCGAAGACGGATGGCAAGGCCTCACGGGAGATGGCCAACGAGCTTCTTACCCTTGAGAAGATGAAGCTCGATATCTCGATCAAGATCGCAAGCCTTTGCCCCCGCACTAAGGACGAGCTCAGGTCTATTTATGCCAAAGAGCGGTTTACCCTGACCGATACTGAGCTTAAGTCCATTTTAGATATAGTAGCAAAATATATCTAAGCAATACTTTATTTTATTATAAGGTAATACACCATTTATTAGTGATCAATCACCAGGGTGAGCTATCGATGACCACGACCCACACGACGGATATCAAAGAGCAATACGCATATATCATAGACTTCCTGCCCACAGGACACGCGGAGGACACCAGGCCCATCCACCTTAAAGAGCCGCTGGCACAGGCACTGGGATCCGAGTATTTCATCCTCCTAGAGTTGGTAATGAAAGAGGGCGCGAAGATTGAGATCGAGAACGCCGTCTTTGTGGGCAAGGGCGAGCGCGACGTGGTCAAGCGAGTAGAGAAGCGGCTCAAGTACGATGAGCTCACCCAGGGTTCGAAAATCGAGATGCCTTATATGATCGAGAGGATCGTGAAGGCGAACGAATCCAAATACGTTGAATTCTTCAACAACGCTCAGCCCATCACCACAAGGCTTCATATGCTGGAGCTACTGCCCGGCATCGGAAAGAAGATGATGTGGGCGCTGATCGACGAACGCAAGAAAGGCAAGTTCAAGAGTTTCAAAGAGCTTGAGGAGCGAGTCAAAGGCCTTCACCACCCAGACAAGCTGATCTCCCGCCGCATCGAGGAAGAGATCAAGGACGAGACGATCAAGTACCGCATGTTCGCGAAATAACCCGTCGCGCGATGATATCAGCTAAACCCGGCGACTATATACAACCCATAATATGGATCTCAGCCCTGATAAACGAAAAGACCAGCACTTTTTAACCGATCAGGCGGTTTTGGATCGGATCATAGAGGCTGCCTCCATATCGCCTAATGAGGTCGTGCTGGAGATAGGCGCCGGGCCGGGCAATATGACACGGCTGCTGTCAAGCAAGGCCCGGCACGTCTATGCCATAGAACTGGACCGCAGGTTTACGGAGGCTCTCCAATTCGAATACAGGAACTCGACAAACGTCACAATCATACCCGGTAATGCACTCAAGGTAGACTTCCCCCGCTTCGACAAGGCCGTAGCCAACCTACCATACTCGATCTCATCTGGGGTAACATTCAGACTTCTGCAATACCCCTTTCATCTCGCCATCCTCATGTATCAGCGGGAGTTTGCGCAGCGTATGGCGGCGAAAACGGGCGAGGAGGACTATTCTAGACTGTCGGTAACCGTGCAGCACTTTGCAGACGTGCAGCCCTTATTCAACGTCTCGCGAAGGGCATTCACCCCGCAGCCCGAGGTCGAATCCACCGTAGTCAGGCTCACACCCCGCCCCGCCAGCTACCACCTAAACGATGAGGATCTCTTTATGAAACTAGTCACCGCGGCATTTTCAGGACGGCGGAAAAAACTGCGAAAGGCAATCCTGAACGGCGCGGACATGATCGGCCGGGGAGACCTACATGCGATCGTCGCGGCCCTCCCTCATGACATCCTGGAAAAACGAGCCGAACAGGTATCCCCGGAAGAGTTCGCGCTGCTCGCCAACGAAATGGAAATGATGAAATATGGCTATCCGAACCTATCGAGATAAAGAGTTCGAATTACTAGAGGGCGTATACGAACCCGGCGAGGATTCACACCTGCTGATCGAAGCAGCCCTCCGAGAAATAAAGCCGGAGGATAGATCGCTTGAGATCGGCACCGGATCGGGGATCGTCTCGATTTTTCTAAAAGATATTACCGATATCATCGCGACCGATATCAGCCCCCTCGCCTGTAAAAATGCGCGTATCAACGGCATCCAAGTCGTGAGAACCGACCTATTCAGCAGTATCTGCGGATCATTCGATCTGATAGTGTTCAACCCCCCCTACCTCCCAACCGAGAACGATGAACGGCTTAATGACTGGCTGAACATGGCATTCGACGGCGGCCCGGACGGAAGGCACGTCATCCGGCGATTCTTGAACGAGGTGAGAAGGATATTACCCATAGGAGGACGGGTGATCACCGTATTCTCATCACTCACCGATATCCAAGCAGTAAGCCAATTATACCAGAAGCACGGCTTTTCCGTCGAAGAAGTAGGCAGAGAAAAAATACCGTTCGAGACGCTGGTTGTTCTCAAGTGCATCCGGCTGCAATAGGCTTAATCAGAAGTTTAAGAGCCGGACGTCATGATAAAGCGTTCATGCGACAGCCTGATAAGCTCATAAATAGTATGAGGTATAGTATGACCTCCAAATCATCATATCTGACCGCCTCAGGTATTATAATACTAACTATAACGCTGTCTACTATATGCATGATTGGAATAGTACCACTGACGACAGAAGTGGCAGCTAGCGCTCCACCATTCCCATCGGACCCATCACCAACCCCGACACAGGAGACGACTCCCACTGATGTTGGAACTCCTACTGATGTTGGAACTCCTACTGATATCACGGCTCCTACTGATGTTGGAACTCCTACTGATGTTGGGATTCCTGCTGATGTCACGGCTCCTACCGAGGATCCGTATGCTGTTGATACTCCGATTCCTGTCGATGTTCCGTCTTCAACTCCTACCGATGCTACGTCTTCTACCATGAAACCTACAGCCAATAGCTCTGCAGTTACCAAGAATACGGCACCTGCCGATCTGACGGCTCAAACAGCCGATACTGTAGGTTCACAGTGGCAGAGCTATCTGTATATCGTTCTGCTCCTGCTTCTGATGATCGTCCCAGTGGCAGCACTATATTATTATATGAGCTTTAAAAAATAGGCTCATAATTCTGCCTATCCTGTCATACAAGATGGCATGCTTTTCATAGAACCAACAGTGTCTATGTTCTTTTTATGAGTTCCTGCGCTGATAAAGTGAACCTTTATCCCCGGGGCTGTGGCCATTTTGTTATATCCTGATAAAACACGATGATAAGTCCTCTACGGTTACATGATCACATGAGGATGACAGTACGAGGATAGTATGATCGATATCATAATAGCCGCGTATCGGTGCAGCAGGATATCGGAGCTGTTGCACCTGGCGATACAGAATGTCCGTAAAACCACAGCTCGTAGTACCCCCAGGGGCGAGCAGGCTGGCGCCGAGCATCAAGCTCAGCTCCAGAAGGCCAAACGCGACGGAGAAGCGGCTGCTGCTGTGATGCCTTACCGGTTGATCCGCTAACTTTTTAGGACCATTGATATGTTCTGATTGGCGCCTAGCCGCTTGTCTCATCAATCAGCAATCACGGATTAGGGCGGTCGTAGCGCGCATGATCCCGGACGTGCTGCTCACGCCAGGTCTCGAAGTACGTCGCGTGATAAACCATGATTGGCACGATCCTGCTGAAGCTACCTTCCCGTTGTAAAGAGTCCTGGAGCGTCTTGAGCTCGGCCAGCGATCTGGTCCAAACATCGATGGTGATCTCGTTAGGCAGGGTGCTGAAGGTCCTGACGCCCATCAGGTTTTTGGCGTACTTCCGATTGATGAGCGCGATCACTTCCTGGGGATCCACACCCTTGTTTACGTACAGGTCCAGTAGCGTGAAGACGCCCCCTAGCAAAGCGTGGTCGAAGTTGATCCTGTAGTGCACGGCCTCGCCTTTCTCCATTCCCGATAGGCGGCGTCTGACCGTTTTCGCGGAGATGCATAGCTCGGCTGCCATGTCAACGATCTGCTTCCGGCAGTTCTCCTGGAGCGAGGCGAGAATCCGGTAGTCGGTGCGAGTCAGCGAAACTTCAGCTGTTCCCTGGAAATGGGGAGGGTTGGGTAGGCGGATATCCGGGTCCGCGATCTCCCCTGTTTTGATCGCGAAGTTCACGAACTTATTAACCTCCGCGTAGTCGCGCAGCACCCCCAATATATGAAGCATGTTGCCGCTAGATACCGCCACCATTGACGTGTTCTGGTTGGCGCCTAGCCGCTCCACCGTCTCATCCATCAGCACAGTAGCCGATTTGCCACACACCCGGACCCATACCTGGGGCAAAACTTTAGGGGTTAGATGGAGGGTGAAGCGCTGAACCACGCCCTGTTCGACCAGGCTCTGCACCCGCTTATGGGCTGAGTTCACCGACAGGTCAAGCCGGTCGGCAAGCTCACGGTAAGTCATTCTCGAGTTAGAAAGAAGCTCCTGTATGATCTTGATATCAACATCATCCATTGACGTATTAGCCTCGAATCTGATATCAACCTGCAGATATATAATTACTGAGCCTGCGCTTGCCAACACCCAGATATCATAGGCACCTGTACGCCTACCTGTCCGAATCGACTAATCATTGCGTTAATTATAGCGCCTTTGGCCGCAGGATGTTCGCTCAATCAATAGCTAATCTGCCTCTCCTGCCGGCAACTATTATTTCATCCGGGGTCATAACCCTTTATCAGCAGGGAATGCGGAGAGGCGGGAGACCCCACCCTTCAGAGCGGGGATAGATAGCCCCTCACCATAATACTTTCAACCCATGTACGATAAGCCTAAGTTTCAAGACAGGACAATCAACTAATGATGCAGTTATCCTACAAACACCGATTCTACCAAAATCAAAACCAGGATAAAATAGTTGATGCTACGGATAAGTGCACGTCTACGTATAAACTATTGGGAATGTACCGGGGTAGAGAAATCAACACTGTGTATGACGCGTGCAATACTGTTGCCCAGATCAAGAATGACTATCCTATATTGAGATCGGTGTATGGCAAGGTTTTACATCGTGCCGGCGACCATCGTTTTAACAATATTTCAGTGTTGACTGAATTGAAGAAAAGAGGATGTGAGACTGGTAAGCTGAGGTTCAAGTCAGGGTGCTGGTATCGAGGGTTGGATTATGGCCAGAGTGGTTTCAAGTTTAATCGTGCTGCTGAATTAGAACTAAGCAAAATTGGTGTTGTAAGCCTGAAATTACATCGAGAACTGCCGGGCAAAATAGAGGGCGTTCAGATGGTAGAATCAAAAATAGACGAGTGTTATACCGTATTTCAGATAAGTATACTCGGTACCGTCATTAAAACGAAAAGCAATCGTGCTATCGGTGTCGGTGTGGGTATCAAGACGTTTTGCTATGATAGCGACCGGAATCATTTTGAAAATCCAAAATACTTGGCCCGGCCGCTCAAAAAGGTAAAACATTTACAAAGAAGCGTTAGCACAAAATTACACGTCGACAAGAGAAAGGTAACCCGGAACTACATCCAAAACAAGAAAAAACTGGCGAGACTACACGAGTACATAGCAAGTCAGAGGAATGACCGCAACCACCAAATCTCAAAGCACTACGTCAACAACGACATGATAACAGTAGAAAACCTCGACATACTCGGGATGCTACGAACTAATGATTACAAGAACTCGAAATTATCAGTCAAAGCTCGTAAAACTCTCAAGCGCAGCATTACAGATGGCGGATTACGGGGCTTCTTTGGCGAGCTGGTTTATAAGGCTGAAAGTGCTCGTAGACACTTAATCAGAGCGGATCCCAGGAATACCACTCGGAAATGTTCGGTGTGTGGAAACGTGGTCAGGAAGGATTTGGGGGTAGAATACACCTCTGTCTGTATTTTAATGTTCGGTTGGGTAGGGATTTCGACACAAGCATTGAATTATTTGGGGTGTTGGTGTGGGTCTCCGGTTAGAAGGTGTGGGACATGCCGGTTTGCCTGCGGAACGGATAGTCAATACAATCGGCGAGTCGGTTGCAAACTGTCAGCTGTGAAGCAGGAAGCCCTGTCCTTTAGGGTGGGGTAGTTCATTGTACGGAGCTGAGGCGATGCGGGACTATATCACTGTTGATGAGATGCGGGCGTTAGAGGCCAATGCCGACTATTTTGGAGTCGGCTACGGCACGCTCATGGAGAATGCTGGAAGGAATGTTGCAGAAGCCGTGCTAGCGCACTATGACCGTATGCGGGTGCTTGTGGTATGCGGCAAGGGCAATAATGGTGGGGATGGATTTGTGGCGGCACGGTACCTGGCGCTGGGAGGCTGCCCGGTGTCGGTGATCCTGCTGGGAATGGCATCCGATGTAAAGGCAGGGCCTGCAGTCGAGAACCTGCATAAGCTTCGCACAACTGGGGTCGATGTCGCGGAGATCGAAGCTCCTGAACTGCTTGCAGAAGAGCCCTTCAAAGCGTGTGACATTATCGTCGACGCGATTATGGGGACCGGCAGTGCCGGCAGGCCGCATGGCCTGGCAGGGCGGGCGATCGACCTGATAAACAACAGCCCTGCGATAAGGGTCTCGGTAGACGTGCCCAGCGGCTTGGACTGCTTCACGGGCATATGCGACCTCTGTGTGAAGTCCGATCTAGTCGTCACCTTCCACGCCCTGAAAAATGGCCTGGATCGTTATAAGACCGAGGTCGCGGACATCGGCATACCTAAAAGGGCGTCTCAGTTCGTGGGGCCTGGGGATCTTCAGAATGTTAAAGCGCGAGGTGACTTCGAGCATAAAGGCCAGTCGGGGCGAGTGCTGGTGGTCGGTGGCGGGCCCTATACGGGAGCGCCCGCGCTGGTGGCGATGGCCGCGTTGCGTACTAGTGCTGGGGTGGTCACTGTGGCTGCACCGTATCGTGCAGCGGATATCATCGCATCTTATTCGCCAAACATCATCACCATTCCGCTTACCGACCGTGACAAGATCGTCCGAGCAGACATCGCGCTTCTGCGGTCGGAAATCATTAAAAATGATGTGGTAGTTATCGGGAATGGTGCCGGGCGGAACCCGGAAACTCTTGAGGCTATATCCGAAATAATTGGTTGCTGCGATCGGGTGGTGATCGATGCGGACGCCCTCCAGTCCGATATGCCTCTGAAGGGTATTATAACGCCTCATCGGGGCGAATTCAGGCGGATCACGGGAGCCGATGTGAGCGATGATGGCGTCGTCGAAGCGCAACGTTTCTCCTCGTCAGCACGCCTGGTGACCCTGCTTAAGGGTAGAATCAGCGTGATCACGGATGGCGAGCGGGTGAAGCTCAGCGGCACCGGAAACCGGGGAATGGCGGTAGGCGGGACCGGCGATGTGCTCGCGGGGATCGCGGGCGCCCTGTATTGCGTGAACCCGGCCTTTGAAGCGGCGTCAGCGGCCGCATTCGTCAGCGGTGCAGCCGGTGATTTGGCCTTCCTGGAGAAAGGCTATGGGCTGTTGGCCACGGACGTGATCCACTATATCCCGTATGCGATGAAAGAGCATCGCCAGCGCCGGTAGAGGCCGGCGCGATAAATCATGGCAAAGCTCAATTGATCATAGTGTGTATGATGAAAGTAGGAAGGACCAGATTTTTCGGGGTTTAGGGAGCCGATAGACATGTCACAGTCCAGGGATTTTACTCATGTAGACGGGGACAAAGTGAAGATGGTGGACGTGGGCGCCAAGATGGATGTCCTGCGTATCGCAAGGGCGGAGGGCGCCATCCGGCTGACGGGGGACACGATGGCCCTCATCAAAACTGGGGCGGTCAAAAAGGGTAACGTTCTGGCCACGGCGCGGGTCGCCGGCGTTTTGGCCGTCAAACGGACGTGGGATTTGATTCCTCTGTGTCACCAGATACCGGTTACCGGCATCGACGTGGACTTTACGGTGGGCGATAATACCATTACCGCCACTGTCGAGGTTCGATCTCTGGGCAAGACTGGCGTGGAGATGGAAGCGCTGTGTGGCGTCAGCGTGGCGCTGCTGACCATCTGGGATATGGTTAAATCGGCGGAAAAAGACTCGTCCGGCAACTATCCGGAAACCCGCATATCGGATATCAGGGTGATCAGCAAGGTTAAGGAGACGTCGGGTAAGTTATGAGCGATCAAAAACTTCATATTCGGGTTATCCTTGCTGAGCCGGTCCAGGAAGGCAACGTGGGCTCAGTATGCCGGGCGATGAAAAATTTCGGCTTCGGCGACCTGGTGATGATCAACCCATGCGAAAGGGGCGATTTTTCGAGGGCGATGGCGTCCCACGCCCAGGACGTGCTGGCGGACGCCGTAATAGTGGATACGCTGGACCAGGCCCTGGAAGGGGTAAATCTGCTGGTCGGCACCACCGGAAAGCTGGGTGAAAGCACCAGAGAGCACCTGCGAGTGCCCTGTTTTTCTCCATCGGAGCTAAAAACAATGTTGGAGGATAAACAGGGCGCCGTAGCGCTTCTCTTCGGCAGAGAGGACCGCGGGCTTTCTCGTGAGGAGCTGGAGCGCTGCGATGTGGTTATCAGCATTCCAACCTCCGGCGTATACCCGGTGATGAACCTATCGCATGCCGTGACCGTGGTGCTCTACGAGCTATCCGGCATCCGAGGTGATGAGTACCTGCTGGCGGACGCCGGGATGCTGGAACTCCTGTACCAGCACTTCGAGCGGCTGCTCGAACACGTCAACCATCCGGAACATAAGCGGGACAAGACACTGCTCATGATCCGGCGCATCATCGGAAGGGCGATGTTAACCCCGCATGAATATTTCACCCTCATCGGCGTGCTCAGGGACGTCGAACTGGCGCTCGTCCGGAACAGAGACGAGTGCGACAATTCATGGGTGGAGAATAATTAGGAAGCAGGGCCGTGGATGGAGAAACTTCATAGGCTTTAGCCGTTGAGAGAACTCCATCTAACCTCATAAATCATTTTAACTTTAAACTCCATACCATTGCCGCCTAACCTTGGTCACATCAGCTGAAGTGCTATATGGGCCAGTCAGACTCGCCGCCAAACTCAACGATTGCGGGTTTGCTATGGGAATGTCCGTATCGTAAAACGCTGAATGTGGACAGTGAAACCAACCTTGTAGTCGCGTTGAAGCGGCAATGCGTTGGTGAAAGACCATAAAGCCCATGGTTTACTCTACGGGGTCATCACTGCGATATTGGCTGTCGCGCTAACCGTGCCCAGCGTGTACTCGTGTTTCATGTTTAGGGGATATCATAACCGATATCCGGACGATAGTATACTTCTTGATAGTATGTATCATAGGATATCGTATTTGTTATTTATGTCGTTACTATCAATCATACCATGGCGATGATCGCCGGGAGGAGTATGAGCAGAACAGTAACGATCATTATAGGCAGTCCGAGTAAAGGGAGCAACACGCACATCCTTGCCGGGGAAGCGCAGAAGGGGTTAGAGGCGATTGGGGTTGGGAGTAGGGTATTTTTCCTGAACGACATGGATATAAAGGGGTGTCAGTCGTGCTTATCCTGTAAGGTGAAAAATACGGTAGAATGCGCGGTAAAAGATGACATGCAGTTGATATACCAAGCGATGGAAGCGTCCGATGGGATCTTGGTTGCCACGCCGATCTATTTCGGCTACGTGACGGCTCAGGCTAAGATGTGGTTGGATCGTATGTTCCCGTACCTCGGCTCAAAAGAGGTTGTGAAGGAAGGGGTCAGGACGGATCTTACTGGCTTAATGCCGGGGCGGAAGAGGGCCGGTTTTATCTTTACGCAGAACCAGCCCGATCCTGGCCTTTTCATCGATGACATCCGGAAGTTCATGGATAAGGTAAGTTTGGTAGGGTTCGAAGCCGGCGGGTATCTGTTGGCCACGGACCTCGCCCGGGGCATGAAGCCCATGGTGACGGAAAATGAGGCGTGTATGAGAGCTGCCTATGATCTAGGCAAAAAATACTTCGAATAAAAACTTTTTAAACGTTAGCTTTTTCTCTCCAAAAAGAGTTTATCTTTTTATGAGATTGCTTGCGGTCTCCGACTTTCATAATACATTTGACCGGCTGCCTGCCATCATGGCAAAAGCAGGCAAGGTGGACGGCACGTTGCTGGCGGGCGACCTGACCCAGTTTGGGCCGACGGAAGAGGCCAGTATGCTGCTAAAGATGCTGCCGCGGCCGGTGCTAGCGGTGCCCGGCAACTGTGATCCTAAGGATCTCGTGGATCTGCTCCGAGCTGAGAACGTGAATCTTCACGAGGCGAAAAAGGTCCTAAATGGTGTCACATTCATCGGCATCGGGGGCTCTAACCATACGCCGTTTAACACGCCTTTTGAGCTGTCGGAGGATCAGATCAAGTCAACGATCGAGCGTCTGTTGCATGGGGTGACAGGCCCTGCAGTTCTCCTTTCTCATGCGCCGCCGCAGGGCCATGTAGACGAGATCCTTGGAGGCATCCATGTCGGGAGCAAATCGGTCGCGGAGATGGCCCCGAAGTTTATCGCGGTCGTATGTGGGCATATCCATGAGGCGAGGGGCATTTCGCGTATAGGCAGCACGCTGGTCGTCAACGCCGGCGAAGCGTCTAGGGGTTATGGCGCAGTGCTTGAGATAGATAGCAAGGGCCATGCGAAGGCTGAGCTGATATAAGCGTTTTGATTTTTCAACGTGTTAAGTTCAACCCTATTTTTCACTATTCATAGCATCGTCCTTAATACCCTCACCCACTTTTCCTGTTCCGGCCTCTCCCCTCTGACGGAGATCGGGCACGACGATGCCGAAGTAATGTGTGGCTAGCACCAGCAGCATCGCTCCAATGAACAGTCCTGGGAAGCCGAAGATGATAGGCCCTACGATGTATGCCAGCATAAGGAGGCCGACATCGACTTTGCCATGGGATACGAAGGGACGCAGCAGGTAGTTCGGCATGTTTTCTACGAACACGAAGAGCGCGATAGCCATGACCACCAGGTACCACCAGTATTTGCTAAAGGCTCCAGATATGAGCGATTGTGCTAGCGCATACAGGAGGATCGGTATGTCGACCATCCACCCGCCCAGCACCGGCATCAGTGCGAACAGCCCGCTGAGGATACCGAGCAGCAGAGGAAAAGGGATGAGGAACGCCGGGTCAGGGGCGAAAACGTTTAGCAGCGAGTATATGGCTGCCGCAATGATGGTAAAGAATAGGATATTTAACATGTTGCCGAAAAAGATTTGCTCGAAGTCTTCGTCCACCGCCTTTGCATAGCGGACGAAAAGTCCATTGTGCTCGCGCGCCAGTTCCGGGAATGTGGCGTTAAACCACTTGACCAGCCGATCGTCGTCGAGCAGCAGTAAAAAGGTTAGAATCAGTGCCAGCAGTGCTTTGAAAGCGGCGTCGGCCATTGTCATGCCGGCAGCGAGGAAGAAGTCCTTGATTCCGAAGATCGAGTCAGAATAAACCTTCATGCTGCCGTACCACTGTCCTAAGACTGCACTGAAGTTCTCATATTTGAACTCATCAGGGTCAAAGCTATGCCCCATAGAGGATACGATCTGGGCCATGTCAGATATGTGCCCGGGCGGGATCACTTCCAGCTTGTACTGTTCAAAGAACATAAAGAGCTGGCCGGTGGCAAAAAGGATCAGGTAGATGATGAGCGCTGCTAGGGGTACCGTCAGGACCAACATACACACCAGCGCCAGCAGTGCTTCGTTTTTAAAATACCTCTGAAGCTTTCTCTTAACCGGCCGAGTAATATAATACATGAACAATGCGAAGATAACGGGGGTTACGAACGGAAGGCTTACCCAGAGGATAAATATGGCGAGTGCAAGGCCTGCCAGCGTCCATTTTGCATCATAGGCCTTCATGAGAATGTTCTGCACATAACTCTCTTTTCGGCAGGGATGTTTAAAATTGCCAAATATTATCATCGTTACAGCTTTCGAGCGGCGCGTTTAGTATGGGTGGGATGCTCTGAAGCGCAAGATTTATTAATCTAAGATGTAACTTATAACAGGTATAGCAGTTTTTTCTTCGTTATTACTGCGCAGTACTTAAAATAATTCCAGTATACCTGTCGGCGTAACGGGGAAAGGGTTATATATAAACTACGAATAATAATATGTGACTAATTTTGTGTCCATTATTAAGGGGAGTTTTGATGGAAGACAAACAGTATAAAGGCACTACTACCATCGGAATAATATGTGATAAAGGAG
>DATHCY010000043.1:0-5339 GCA_035319305.1 Methanocella sp. | reverse complement strand
CGGGCTCAGGTTGATGCCGATCGCGTTTTTCTCGATTGGCATTTCATCGTCGATTCCTGTTGGTTTTATTGGATCCATTAGAAATGCGGGGTCTCCTACTGGGTAGACGTTATCGGCTACTCCAATATCCTTTAGATACTGGACTGTGGCCGACTCTCTGGCGAAGATTCCGGTGACTTTTTTGAGATGGGAGCTCATGTAGCGCTCGTAATCGGGCATAGTGCTGAACGGGCCGATCGACGCTCCCCAGAGCACGATTGGTTTTTTACGGGCTATCACCAGGTCATCCAGGCCTGTGAAGAGCCTGGGAACACCATAGTCGAGAGTGTAGTTATCCCCCCCAACCGAAAGTATGGCGCTGGCGTCTTTCAGATACGGCAGCATCTCATGATATCCCCACGAGTAAATCGAGTCGCGGTCGGTAATATGCTGATAAACGCCTTCCCATATCACCGGCTTCCAGAAATTGCTAATAAGCATTTTTTTGTTGAGATAACGGTATGAAAGGTGGGTGATCGCGTCATCAGTCTCTTTTATTTTCTGCTTCTGGTATTGCTGTTCTGACTGGAAATGGCTGATGCATATGAACTTCGGGTTCTTGAAGCTGTTCCTGAGGATCTTTACGGTGCCCCGAGTTATCGCCTCACACCCCCGATTCACGTATGGAGCGTTACCGGCGAGAATAAATAACGGCCTGTCTTCGCTCATGTTATCTCATTCCTATTTTCCGCTTGATTAAGCGTATGGGGAATGTTATTATCATAACGCAGGATGTGGTGTCTTTTAGTATTTTCGTGTCTCTATTGACCTGAGTCAGATACGGGTTCATCTGCTCCTTGAGGCGTTTCACATCAGGTCTATCGGCGTCCCAGAGCTCTTTGCTCAGTTCCTGCATCCTGATCATATTGTCTATCGTCCTTCGTGCGAACAAATTTCTATTTTTTGATGGGGCAACCCTTTTCTCAGGCACCTGCATGCCACGCTGTAATCCCCTATACAGACGATGAGACAAGTATCTCCTCTTTACAGCAATAATGCCGCTCTGGCTCTGCAGCACCTCCTCGATCGAGATCGGCTTCATTGATATTTCGTTCGATTGGATCGCACTGTCTACCAACTGCGCTAGTAAAGATGAGCGGATTAATATTATACTCGTCCCGCGGCTGTCGCTTGAATATTCCGGGAGCCACGCGTCCATGCACGCTATGTCAGCGCACTCGGCGAACACGTCGTCGCAATAGCTGCAGGCGGTCGGCGCGAACCAGCGGTTTACCCATGCTTCAGCGATACCGCCCTCTCTCCAGATGATGGTTTTATTCATGCCAGTATCGTCTAGGTATACCATATGATAATTGGTCGCCGGCCTGTCGGGACTTTTGCACCGGTACTTCACCTTCTTCAACCGCCCCTGGATCCCGGCTAGGATCCCGATATACTGGGTGAAGCTCATGTTTTTCGTCTGGCCGCAGACGAGGCCGATCGTTATTTTTATCCTCTCCTCCAGTTTTTTGTTATTCTTCTGCGCGAGCCTGATGGCTTTGATGGCGCAGGGAAGGCCTGTGATCGCATATCTCCCGGGGTTGTCCAGGATGTGTCGGATGGCGCCGGACATTTCCACTTGGCAGTATACCGAGCCCGCGCCTTCCTGTACTCCCTCCGGCGTATCGATCACCTTAAATCTGAATAGCTGGCTCGAATCGCCGCTGTCTGGGGTTACGCAGATCACGCGGTCTACAACGTCCTCTTTAAGCATTTTTTCCAGGAGCCAGGTGGCCGTGCCTCCCGACGCGCCGTGGGCCCGCCGTTCATCATTCGAGTATCCTACAAACGATGACTGGTAGTAGCCCGCGTCGGGGACGTGTCTTATCTCCGGGGCCGCTCCATAGAGCCTTTTTCCTATTATATCTTCATTGTCGTTAGGTCCTGCAAATGGGCAGACTTTAAGGCACAGGCCGCATTCCTTCTCGCACGAGGATGCCTCGACCGGCACCAGTTCCTGGCGATGGTCCCATCGCATTTCGAGCAGTTTTTTCGGGCATAGGGCAGCACATACTCCACACCCTATGCATAGGTCTTTCCGGACCACTTCTGTCATTATCGTTGGGTTCATTCCGGCGGCCTCCGCTTATAGGATTGTACTGCTTCGAAGTATATAGTATGGCGCCGGGGTGTTGGGTTATTGAGCAACCCTGAGGTCATCGTCGTATATCCCGTGATCGTCGATGAGATGCGGATGATTAGATTCAAGATTAAAAATATTATGTTTGTAAGACTTTTTGGGAGTTGATGGGCAATTTTTTTATTTATTTCGACAATTGGTTCCATTTTTACTTTTCAACTCCGATGTCGTTTTTAATTAATTACTTTTTCTTATTTAACTTTTCGTGTAACATTTCATTTAAATAGAATTTATTTTTGTAATTATATTACTAAAAATTATCAAACCCGGTCCACCAGTCCCCACACGATAGGTGGCATCACAGCTTTAAACTGACCGCGTTCAAAGGGCGATAGGGCGAATTTCCACACTATAAGTGCATATAAGAGCCCGATGGCGCCTCCTACCGGAATGAGCGTGGCGAACGAAGTGATAGGTATATAATAGCCTACTACATAGCTTACTACAGCCACTAGTACTGTGCACACGACCCCCATGATCATCGATTTAACGAAGATAGTGGGTTTGACCCCTATGATTTTACTGGTATACCAGGGGGTGAAAATCGCGTTTTTCAGTGTGAGGACGGTCGCCCCAGCAATTGCGACACCATAAAAGGCTATGTCAGGTCTGTTAAGCACATACATCATCAAGAGCGGTAAAGCGACCGCGAGGGAGACGTTGCCGATTCCCATAATAAGCGTCGCGATCCCCGGCACCCTGATCCTATTATAGGCCATATTGATCGCGAATAGGGGAAGGACGGACATGTTGATGGTCAGGTGAAAGGCCATCAATACTAACAGCAGAGCGAAGTCTGCAGGGTTAAAATCTATAGGTTTACCGCTGCTGTTCAGCCAGATAGTTAGGACCTGAGTTGAAAATCCGCAGAGGAGGCCTATGGGGAGGGCCATGAAAATCCCCATTACCTTAACCGCGCTGACCACCATCTTTACGAGCATGTCAGTTTGTTTTTTGGCATAAAACATGTAAACGACGGGAGCCAGCGCTCCCGAGATCATAATCGCGATGCTCCGCATGATGGCTGCAAGGTTAACGACAACTGTATACGGCCCTCCCACCGAATTGCATAATTTATTGATGACGATCAGGTCGATCTGGACGAACAGCAAGGTTCCAAGCTGGTTTACGATCGACCACGAGCTCATGTTAAAGAGGGTTTTCAACTTGGAGATATCGAAAGATGAAATCGATACTTTGAGATGCGGACAAACACGTCTTGCAAAACTAATCGACATGATCGAGGCGATGGCTGCCCCGATCGGGTATGCAATTCCAATGTACACTAGGCTGGGATGGTACAGCTGGAAAAACAGGACGATCAACCCGTTCTGGGTTAGGAATAGGATCCCATTGATGATGACCTGCAGGTCTATGCGGTTCAAGGCGAATAATTGTACGGTAAAGTTCCCGCTCCATGTAGAGATCAGGGTGGAGACAAACACCCCTAGGAAGAGCCAGCTCACATCCTCTCCAGAAACACCCGGACGGATGGTAATTATATGCGTAATATTGAATGCAATTATCACAAGGATCGGGATCATCAGGACGATCAGGGCGGATAATCCAATGATTGACGTGTTGAATGTTTTGTTTGCCGATTCGTAGTCGTTTTTCTGGAGGTCTACGGTGAGATACCTGGAAATAACGGAGTTGAGTGATATAATGACGATAGCCGACCATCCTGTGTACGATATTGCGAGGCCTATGCAACTGTACGCGTCCGCGCCCAGGTTCCCTATAAAATATGGGACCAGTGCCATGCCGATGAGCATATTTAGCACGAAAAAAATGGCGTTTAATATGAGGTTCCTCGAGAGTTGATCGGCGATCTTTTTGTTACCCTCAACATTATCCTCGGCACCTGATCCCACTTTTACCCCTCCAACATAGAATATATTCCTTTACAAAACCACTCTATACTATTTAATTTTTAGTATAACCTATTAAAATAAATGGCCTTATATTCGGCAAGACATTGTAGAATGCATGGACATTCAGTATAATCTCCATTCGTTATCTGGAAAGTACAGTTCTCAGCAGGTTCGCTGTCATTAATACTCATAGAAAACCATAGTTTGAAGCGATTGCCGAAGGTACAACGTATCTGGGTTGTTCTCTTCGGATTTTTTCCAGCAGTCCCATATGTCGGGCGGAACTGTGGTTTTAACTGTGGGGCGGGGGGTGGAGCGGGAAGTCCTCCTCCTTCATGGTGGGATGAAAGTGTAGCCTCTTTGTTCCTGTTCGGATAGGAAGCCCTGTCATTCATGGCGGGGTAGTTCACTTGTACTATTTCGAAGGGGGCGAGATGGCAAACTCCACATCAGAAGGAATGGTAGCTATAGCACCTCATATTTTGACCCGGTCGGTATGAGATGTCCATGTATGCGATGCTGTGGTACAGGTAGATGGACAGGATGATCAGCCCGTTCCGGGTCTGGGCGGGACCACTCGTCGGCATTGGGGGGATATCCTAATTTCCGTCTGTGAACTGGCGCAGTCTTGTTCCCGCGCCCAGAGCCATGCTCTTAATCCTCGGGATCCGCTCGTTCAGTTCTTTCTTGATCTCTGTATCTTGATCCAGCATGATCTTGATCCGGCTGGAGACTGTCTTCGTGTTCAGCTCGCCCGGATTCAGGCAATAATTTAGGTGGCCGAAAATATCTCTGTTGATCCCGTGGGCCTTGATACTGTATGCAAGGCTCAATGTGGGTACGTTTGTTGATAGGGCCGCGATGGTCGAGTGCATCCTGGCTCCTGCGAAGATCGCCATACGGCTGATGATCCACTTGGTTTCCGCGGCGTTGTATTTCGGTGGCACTAGCGTCACTTTGATCTTCTTAGTGTCGATCGTCGACAATACGTTCTGCATGAACTCGTGGTCGTTGGTATGCTTCGCGGTCACGTGGGGGATTAGATAGATCGGCGCCTCTGCGGTTGTCGCTACTGCATCGATTATCGATGCGGATATTTTCGTCCATTGGTCCATGTTCCAGCCTGTGGCAAACTTGGCCATAAACGGGCTCAGGTTGATGCCGATCGCGTTTTTCTCGATTGGCATTTCATCGTCGATTCCTGTTGGTTTTATTGGATCCATTAGAAATGCGGGGTCTCCTACTGGGTAGACGTTATCGGCTACTCCAATATCCTTTAGATACTG
>DATHCY010000042.1:0-6255 GCA_035319305.1 Methanocella sp. | reverse complement strand
AGATCAACTCCATGACTTGAGAATAGGAACTCGCGGATCTGGTTAGAGTGTGGCATGCCTCGAGACTTGATCAGGACAAGGCTGCGGCTCCGCTCGCCATTATACTCGATATTGCGCAGCATAATCCACGTGTCAATAATCGAAGAAATGTACACCTCAGAAGTCTTAGGCCGGATATCACCAGTAATCAGATCGGTGTAGATGGCGGTGATCCCTTGGGACTTCATGATGTCTTGCAGCCGGGTCAGCATAGACTTGACCTCCTTACCACCACCAATAGAGGTGAAATCAGAGATAGGATCCATAACCATATTTTGAGGCTGGAACCTTCTCAACTGATCTTCAATCAATACAATATGCATTTCAAGGCCGTAGAGAGCTGGTCGGGTGACATAAAATTTTAATAGGCCTTTTTTCACCCACCGGTCGAGATCAAGGCCGATCGATTTCATATTGCGAACAATCTGATCCTCGGTCTCCTCAAAGGCTATATACAGGCAGCACTCACCCCTCCGACACGCAGCATCAACATAGTACGCGGCGAAGCTCGTTTTACCAGTACCAGCAGTGCCCGTGTACAGTATGGAACTGCCTCGGAAGAACCCTTTACCATCCAACATGAGATCAAGCTTCTCAACACCCGACGAGACCCGCTCCCTCGATAACTTGTAATCCGTTTTGATAGAGGTGATTGGGAAAATAATGATGCCATCCCCGCCGATAATAAACGGGTACTCATCCATACCATGAGTACTCCCCCGATACTTGACTATGCGTAGCCGTCTCGTCACGATCTGCTCAGTAACCCGGCTATCCAGGAAGATCACACAATCAGCGATGTACTCCTCCAACCCATACCTGGTGAGCTGTTCCGCTCCCTTCTCCCCGGTCACTACAGCTGTAATCCCCCGCTCCTTCAACCACCTGAACAAACGGACCAGCTCAGCCCGGAGCAGCGCATGGTTACTCAACCCGGAGAACAACACCTCGATCGTATCAAGCGAAACACGCTTAGCACCAATACTATCAATCGCATACCCCAACCGAATAAACAATGCGTCCAAGTCATACTCGCCCGTCTCCATGATCATATTACGGTCGATAAACACATGGTCAATGACGATCTTCCTCTCCTCAACCAACCTATCAAGATCATAGCCGATAGACGCGAAATTCTTCTTCAGGTCAGAGGCGTTCTCCTCGAAAGTGATGAACACTCCCGGCTCACCATAATCCACTGCACCATGGACGATAAACTCCATAGCAAACATGGTCTTACCGCAACCAGCACCACCAGCCACAAGCGTCGGCCTGCCACGAGGCAAACCCCCATAAGTGACATCATCCAACCCCCGAATACCCGTCATCGCCTTTTCAACACCCCTCAACGAGACAGGCGCGCCACTTTTGCCAGACGCAGTTCCTCCAGCCACAGTTTTCCTGCCGCGACCACGACTAGTGCTGCCGTCTTTTGACATGATCTTCAACAACTCCCGCTAAAACATTATTTTGTTTTCATTAAAAACATATATAATGTTAAATAGCGATTTTTTCATAGTAAAGCGGGGTATAAAAATCACAGAATTATGGGTTCTAATACTATACATTTCAGGAGAGACCGAGACCGCGAAAAACGCGATCCACAACCTGCGAAACGTGTGCAGCGAGTACCTGAAGAACCGCTGCGATATCACGGTAGTCGACCTCAAAAAACACCCGGAAATCGCCGCACAAAAGGAGATCGTCGCCATACCAACACTTGTAAAGGAACGCCCACTCCCCGTCAGAATGATGATCGGCGACCTACACTCCACGAAAAAAGTATTGATAGGACTGGACATCGAACACCGAGAAAAATAAAACGGGGTCCACATTCACACGTGTTAAGGGCGTTAAATACCCATCCGTTTTCTTCCCATAACAAAAACAGGAGTAATCGAGTACTTAATGCCTCCCACACACCCCACCATTTTACAAACCAATCAACAGATCTACAACTAACGTCAAACTAACGGAGTTACTGTCCACGGCTTTAGCTGTGAGAGCACTATCGATTTAGTACTAAATCGAGGTATCCATTGCCTCTAATAAGATTAAAATAAAAAAATAGTATTAGCTAAACTCGCTCTCTTAATCCCTTACTATCCGGTTTTATTGGCAGAAGTGTCCGCCTGAGTCTGTGATCCGGCAGGCCCCTTCTTAATATCTAAGCGGGTGATGGCCAGATAAGCGACCAGGATGATGATGATAACCGACAAGACAAGGCTGACATTATCAACGCCCACATCCAGACCGCCGCGAGTGATAGGCATCGAGATCCAGTCCGCGAAAGAAGCGCCTACCGGGCGCGTCATTACATAGGCGAACCAGAACGCGGCGATTTTATTCAGACCAAAGAACCAGAGTCCTATAGCCGGGATAATAAGCAGGATGGTGAACATTACTCCCGAGTAAAAGTATCCTAAGTCCATGGTTGATGCGGTCATATCCCCTGCGGCCGTGCCGAGTGCGAAGGTTAACAGTACTACCAGCCAGTAAAAAACCTCTCGCCGGCGGGTACAGATACTGTGTATAGAGAGGGTCTTCTCCAGCGCGTACCAGGTTATAAAGACGATGATCATCGACACCGCGAAAAACGTAGTTGATATTGTTAATGGGATGCCCCACCAGAAATGCACTACGTCAGCGGCCATTGTGCCAAATATGCTGACCATGACGACGACCAGCCAATAAATCCACGCCACATATCTACGTACTGAAATCTGAAGCGCTAGCGAGGCTACCAGGACGAGCGTCGTGATAACCACTACCAGATTCGGATGGCTTGTACTACTGAGTAGATAATCGGAGAACACTTCGCCCATTCCTGTGGTCAGCACCTTGGTGACCCAGAAGTAAATCGTAATGATCTCAGGAACCTTACTAAAGAGTTGCTGCCCGTTATTCACAGCAACAAATAAAGACCTATTCATACACTTTCCCCACAATAATATATCTTTATATGACTTTTTTATTAGTATTCCTCCATGAATAGTAAATTAAGAAGCATAAAACTTTCCAGCAATAAAGAAATAACAGCTTAGATTGGACTGGACCCCTCAAAGGTGTATAGGTGGTTAAGTAACATCTGCTGTAGGATGATATGTATGAGGAGTTCCTGGCGTAGACTGTATGGTCGCGAGTTTAAGTTGCAGGTGTTGCGGGGTATAAAGGGGGGGGTTGGCTTAGCTCTGTCGTGGGCATAATATTAACCGTTCTTTAATCTGTAAGTGGCGGCGGGAGTATGATGATAATCCCTACGATGCTTTCGCCGAGAATTTATGAAGACGCTGAAACACGAGGAGGCCCTAAACGAGCACGAAAGGTTTAAAGAAGCAAAACAAAATATCCGATATTTCATCGATGAAGTGTATAATCGGAAACGACCACACTCATCAATCTGATACAAATCGCCAATCGAATACGAGAAGACAGACAGTTTAAATACTGTTGCTTAACTAATTGCCTACTAACAGGGGTCACTCCAGATCGTACTTTGATGATGGGACGAATAACCTGGGTGGAAACTGTTAAATCTATTTCAGGAAAATTTTCTGGTATTTTTTCTGGTATTTTTTCTGGTATTTCATCTTATTATATGCGTGTTTCGGCATAGGCGTGATTTTACTAGCTATGCTCTAGCCATTCCTGTTTAAAAACCGCTACCTGTAAAATAAACTGGTTATTTTCGTAGGAGTTTTTTATCTGCATGCTCAATGGTAACTTAAAGCGGGTGATAACGATATGAAAAAACTGACTATACTGGCTATGCTGGCGCTGGCGGCAGTGATCAGTCTGACGGTGCCGGTATGCGCCCAGCAGATGCTGTCAGGCGGCGGTTACTCGATGTCTGGCGGCGGCAGCAGTAGTTGCTGTCCGGGTTCAGGATGTTCATGTAACCCTTGCATGAGTTCGGGATGTTCTTGCAATCCCTGTACGTGTAATCCCTGCAGCTGCGGTGGAAGCTGCGGAGATAGTTGCTGTCCGGGCACTCCTGGTTGCAACTGTGGGATCGACTGTGTGCCGATGTGCGATCTGCTGATCTGCAAGAATCAGTGCCCCGCGGGTGATACCGTCTGCCAACAGATGTGTAACAGCCTGTGCGTTGCACGATGCTGCCATAAGCAGTGAACTTTTTTAACTTTTTTCCTTCATTTGTGTTCGTCGTTTTAATCGTTCGCGGGCAGGGTGAACCGGAAGGTGGACCCTTTTCCCTGCTCGGATTCCACCCAGATCCTGCCGCTGTGGCGCTCCACGATCTTTTTGCATAGCGCCAGTCCGAGGCCGTTGCCCGGATACTCGGCCCGGCTGTGGAGGCGCTGGAAGACGACGAACAGTCTGCCGAAATACTGCGGATCTATGCCGATGCCGTTGTCGGATACCGAGATCACCCATTCGTTCCCCTTACGTTCTGCCGTCACACGGACTTCCGGCGGCCGGTCGCTCCGGTATTTTATACTGTTGCTGAGCAGGTTCTGTATAACCTGGTATATCTGGGCGGAGTCTGCCGTTACAATGGGGAGAGGCGTCTGGGTGATCGTCGCTTTGCTCTCCTTGATCGCCGCATATAGGTTTTTCTTCGCGTGGTCTAAGATCTTCTGCAGATCGGTCCGCTCTATGGGCGTGTCACTGATTCCTACCCTAGAATATTCCAGCAGATCCTTGATCATCTGTCGCATATGCTCCGCCCCTTCTACTGTGTAGTTGAGGTACTCTACCCCGTTGCTGTCCAGTTTATCACGGTAACGTTTGTTCAGCAGTGTCAGGTAGCTGCTGATTGTCCTGAGCGGCTCCTGCAGGTCATGCGATGCCAGATATGCAAACCGTTCCAGATCCTGGTTTGAACGCTTGAGCTCAAGCCGCTCCCACTCAAGCGCTTTCTCGATGCGTTTGCGCTCGGTCACGTCAGTGATGATGCTCCCGATCATTTTGCCGTTCGCTGTCATGATGGGGAACATCGAGATCTGTAGCGATATAGAGGAGCCGTCAAGGAGGGTGCAATCATCGATGGAATAGTCGTATTGCTTCACGTTATTGGTTGTATCGAACAGTCCGGAGAGGATTTGTTTCATGTCCGTTGTCGGTACTGGAGGCAGCAGACGCTCAAGCGTTTCCTCCTCTATGACTCTTCCGATGATATCGGCCTTTTTAATGCCCAGGATCTTCTCGGCCGCTCGGTTCATATCGATTAATTTGCCTCCGAGATCAACTATCGTAATGCCGCTGGCCGTTTGTTCCACGAAGCTTCTGAACTTTTCCTCACTATCTTTCAGCGCGCTTTCTATCAGCTTGCGTTCGGTGATATCTATGACTGTCGCGATGCCGGCGGGCTTGCCCTGATAATTGATCAGGCCCACGGACAGATACACCCACTTGATCTCTCCGGATTTGGTTACGATCTTGATCTCGTATCTGCCCGGCGGACTTTCGCCACGCATTCTCGCATCCCGGATATTCTTGACGATCATCTTATGTTCAGGGTGTACGATGTCGATAAATCTCATCTGAAGGAGCTCTTCTTTTGTATATCCCGAGATGTCTGAGGCGGTGTTATTAGCGTAGATAAACTGATCGCCTTGGTATACGTAGATGCCCGCCGTGGAGGTATCGGTCAGCACTCTGAACTTATGCTCGCTATCGCGCAGGGCCTGTTCAGCGAGCTTCTGGCTGGTGATATCCTGCGAGATTCCGAATAGTTGCAGAAGTCTGCCGCTGCTATCCACGATTGGCGGGTCTGTCTCGGTATGCATATGATGTAGCGTGCCGTCGGGCCATATGATACGGTAGTCTGCATTGAGCGGGTTTCCCTTAAAGAGTTCGCTGTTGATAACCTGCTTTACCTTCTCTTTGTCTTCCGGGTGTACCGCTGATAGTATCAGGTTCAGATCGGCCTTGCCTTCGCCCGGCTTCAAACCAAAGATCGCGTAATGGCCGTCGGACCAGTGGGTGGTCCTATTGGTCATGTCCACCTCCCAGTAGCCTAGGCTGGCGATCTGTTCGGCCCGGACTAGGTTGGCCTCCCGTTCCTTTAATGCTTGCTCGGCGATTTTACGGTCGGTGATGTCGACGATCGTAGCGATGACTGCGGGCGTACCGTTATACTCGATACGGCCGGCGGACAGGTAAATCCATTTGATATTTCCCGATTTCGTCTGTATCTTGACTTCGTATCGGGGTGGCGCTTCTTCGTTGTTTAGTCTGGACTTCTGGATTCTC
>DATHCY010000041.1:0-5241 GCA_035319305.1 Methanocella sp. | reverse complement strand
GATCTCGCATCTCTCCAGAGGCACTTGGGGGTACTTCTCCTTCAGGCAGTTCACCATGTTTTCGTAGCCGCTTAGCACCGAATACTTGGTGCCTGGATGTTGGGCCTCGAAGTCGTTAAGCATGTCCTTGATCTCGCCACGGAATGACTCGCTGGTGTATGGACATTCACCCATATGGAACGGTAGCTTCTTCAGAAACGCGTAGAGGGCTATTTCCCGCTCCGGCACATCCATCAACGGCTTGATCCTGGGGATTAGTCCCTCCTGTGTCCGGGATGGACGCAGTCGGGCTAGGCGTTCGATGTCACCGTTCATGATATTTAGAAGCACGACTTGGGATTCGTCATCGAGGTTGTGTCCTGTGGCGATCTTGTTGGCTTTGATCTCTCGGGCTTTCCGATTCAGCAGCGTGCGTCGGAAGACACCGCAATAAGTACACGACGCTTCCTTGCGCTCCCTCTTGAGGATCTCATCGAGCTTGTAGCCGATCTCGTCTCTGAACGAGACGGTGTGGTGGGGTACTCCCAGCTGATCGCAGAGCTCTTTCGCCTTGGGGATGGACTCGTTGCGGTATCCCTCGATGCCCTCGTCGACGGTGATGGCGGAGAATTTGATATTGGATCTGGTGGTAAATGTGTCGACCAGTATTGAAAGGACGGCCGCGCTGTCCTTTCCGCCGCTCATGGCCACCGCTATGTGGTCGCCTGGCATGGCCATTCGCTCCTTCCTCATCCGCCGTTTGATCTTGCGCTCCACGTCGGCGATCTCGTGGGCTGCGCAGAGGTGCATGCCGGAATAGCGTTGATAGATCGCGGCTTCCCTGCCGCATTTATCGCATTTCATGTCGTGAGGATGATCGGAGGTCAGTTTTAAATACCTGTCGTGTCCTGTCGGCCAATGGCGTAAATTTCAAATGCTGGCCGCCCTTTTCTCAGGCTGATCGCCCATAACTTTTATGTAGTAGTAGTGCCTTTCTACAGGAATGTCGGGCCCGTAGCTTAGCCAGGTCGGAACTGCCGTAAAACAGCAGCGACAAGCGCTCGGCTGATAACCGAGAGGTCCTGCGTTCAAATCGCAGCGGGCCCATCAGCTTTTAGGGGATTTTGTCAACTCACCGAAGAGTAGGCTGTTTTCTCATAAAAGTAATTTGATGACACACCTTTATCAATCAAACTACCAGTAGTAGATGCGCTTAGATTGAATGTACTACGTCTTGTCGCTTGTATCAGTCGATCTTATGGCAACCGTTAGCCATCGCCTATCGCCAATATAGTGCTTTCCAGCAAAGCGGAATTCGCAACGAGCTCGTTACGTTAAACCTCTGTATCGACTGGATTGCAGCGGGCCTCAAGTCACGTAAGTCCATGATGAGGAATAGCGTGTCCTCGGCGAGTAACAAGCCGTCCGGCTTTAAGAGGCGTATACAATCGTCCAGCAATATCGGGTGTAGCTCTTTGTCCCCGACGTCCTGGAAGATCAAGTCGAACGGCCCCGCGTCTTCGGGACCAACGTCCGAGCATCGCCAACCGCTACTTCGGTGATATCCTTAACGCTCTTGAACTCGAAATTTGTTATCGCCTGTCGCGTGACTTGCTGGTCCTCGATCGTGGTGATCATCATTCGGCTTTTAACAGCGTTAGCCATGGGCAATGTCGAATAGACTATGCTGGCGCTCATCTCAAGGATTTTTTCGGGCGCCGGTCAGCCATACGAGGAGCTTAAGTGCCCTTACTTCGGCTGGAAGTGGGAGATCTAGCTTTATCTGCGATGAAACTTTGTTATAATGGCAAGGAATGGTTATCCCCGTGTATGCCGCTGATGGAGACAGAAGAATGAGGATTGGCTTTGCCGCGATCCCGTACAACCAGCGTCTGCTGCCGGTGACCAGCAAGAAAAGCACGGCTGAGACTGTCGAGCGCCTGGAAAACGTCGTCCGATACGTCGCGAGTCTGGGCATTGATTTTTACCGTATTCCTGCCAACATCTCGCCAGGAGACAGCCTGGAATCCATCGAAGAGGCTAGGGAGCAGGCGAAAGTGTTGGGATGCCTAGTGAAACAGCTGGGCATCAGGACCTGCTTTCACACCACCTACTTTTGTATACTGAACAGTCCTGAGCCTGGGGTGTTGGAACAGTCAATCCAGGAGCTGCGCTGCCTGACCCTCTTCGACCGCCATATGGGGGGCGGTAACCATATCGAGCTTCATGGCGGCGGATCGTACGGTAATCGGGAGGCAGCGATCGGGCGGCTCATCTCGGCGGTCAACGGTTTGGACGAAGACATCGTTAAGCTGCTGCGTCTGGAAAACGAAGAGCACCCTGGCAAGATCGGCACGGTGGCAGAATTGGAGCGAATCAGCGGCGAGACCGGCCTGCCGCTGCTCTTCGACGTGGCGCACTACCGGGTCAACCGACTGGAGCCGGGGGAGTCTGTCCGGGATATCGTCAGGAGGTTCATCGACACGTGGACGGGAGCGACGACGTACCCCGTTCTCCACTACTCTACCACGGCTCCGGATAAGGGTACACATCTGCCCATCAACCCTGGCGAGTTCTGGGCGTACATCGAAGAGCTTCGCGGCCTCGAGTTTGACGTGATGCTCGAGACGAAGGAGAAAGAGCAGGATGTCCTCCGGGTGAAGGCGGAGGGGAAGAAGCGGATCGTAGCCGGGGGGTAAACGGGCTCGTACTAGTGCGGCGCTCCAGTTTTTATACCGGCCTGTGCGAGGGCTGAGTGGAGATTATTGCACTGGAGTGTGGATAGTCGAATGCTCCACCTATGGTGATGCAGGCCTCCTAATTTGATCTTTTAGGGATGGTCGTCCCGGAAAGTTGTTATAAGCCGGCGTCCAATTACTCGGCTGCATGAGCCTGGCCGGCAAGCTCGATCAGGCTGGATGGTGCTACCATGTGCGAGGATAGAGGCATTAAGAAGGTGTCGCTTGTCCGGTGTACCGATTATGGCCGGGGACGGGTTTACGGTGCGGTGAGGCGGGCGATTGATCTGGTGGGCGGTCCGGGCGCTTTTGTGAAGCCCGGCCAGAAAGTGCTGGTGAAGTTCAACCTTCTCATTGGATCGGCGCCTGAAAAGTGCGTGACAACTCATCCTGAGATAGTTTATGCGGTGGCGAAGATCCTGAAGGATCACGGCTGCGCGGTCCTTCTGGGCGACAGTCCAGGATCGGGCCTGCCGTACAACGAAAATACCATTAGGAAGGCATACGCAGCTTCCGGCTATGATGAAGTGGCAGAGGAGCTCGGCATCGAGCTGAACTATGATACGGGCTATAGCGAGGTATCTGCTCCGGGCAGCCGGACAATGAAGCGCTTCCCGATCATTAATCCCGTTCTGGATTGCGATGCTGTTGTCGTCGTTTCCAAGGCGAAGACCCACTCGTCCACTTACCTGTCTGGCGCGGCGAAGAACCTCTTCGGCGCCATTCCCGGCCTGGAAAAGCCCACGTACCATGCGCGGCTTCCGGATCCCCTCTCCTTCGGTCGCATGATCATCGATCTCAACGATGTCGTGAAGCCGAAGCTGCAGGTTATGGATGCAGTGATGGGGATGGAAGGCGACGGTCCGCTTGCCGGCACGCCCCGGAAGATCGGCGCAGTGCTTGCCTCCGGTGACTATAGTGCGATCGACGCTGTCACCTGCCTGCTCATGTCCCTAGATCCGCTGCGGGTGCCGACGATCGCCGCCGCTGTCGAGCGGGGATACCTGCGGGAGGACCTGGGGGACGTTTCGCTGGCGGGCGACAGTATGGAGGGTTTGATCGTCAGGGACTTCCGGCCGCCGTGCACGTACCGGGGGCAGTCGAGGCAGAACGCCCTGTCCGGCCGGTTTGCCAGGCTCATCGAGCTGGCTAGCGAGTACACGCTCCGGCCGGTCATCGATGTCAGTCTGTGCGAGGGGTGCATGAAATGTGTTCGGAGCTGCCCGATGAAGATCATTTCAGTGGTCGATGAGAAGCCCCGGATAGACTACAAGAAGTGTATCAGGTGTTACTGCTGCCACGAGATGTGTGACAGTCGCGCGATCTCTCTTCAGCGGAATGATGCGGCCGGCGAAGCGCTGGCGCGCGAGACAGCCGGTAACTGACTTCGATCAGCGTTGGCCGGTCATCCATACGAAACCTTAATATCTGGCGTAATTTTATAATGATCTGTGTAAACGCCCGTAGCTGATGTAGCGGTTGCTCCGGGCCATACGGGAAAGGTTGATGATGTTTATGGACGCCGAAAAGGTTCGCCTGACGAAGGAGCATGATACGTATCTCCTGACGCTGTACGGCAAAGCGCTGGATAACCGTGCGAAAAACCCGATCCTCGGCGATTGGTTCGCCGATGAAGTGGTCCGCAAAATCGACTATGATTTCGGGGAGCTCAGGATCGTCAGGGGTACGGACACTTCGGTTCCGGTAAGGGCGAAGCACTTGGACGGGTGGACTAGGGAGTTCATCGCCGCCAATCCAGTTTCTACCGTTCTACACTTGGGCTGCGGTCTGGATAGCCGGATTTTCAGGATCGACCCGCCTGCCACAGTACGCTGGTACGACGTTGACTACCCTGAAGTGATCGAGCTGCGCAGGCGCCTGTACCCGGAACGTCACGATTACGTTATGATAGGCTCCTCGATCACGGAACATGGGTGGCTGGACGAGATCCCGGCCGATAGGCCGGTGTTGGTGGTCGCTGAGGGGGTGCTGCAGTACCTTTCGGAGCAGGAGGGGATCGCGCTTTTCGGGTGGATCACGGAACGGTTTTCTGGCGGCCAGATTATCTTCGACGCCTACAGTCGGCTGATGGTGCGGCTGGTCTCGCAATTGTTCGTGCTCAAGAGGGCGGGCACGTCTCTGCGCTGGGGAATCGGTGATCCCCTAAAGCTCGAGGAGCTTGTCCCGCGCCTCGAACTGGACACGGAAGTCCCATTTATAACCTTGCCAGAGATGGTCGAGCGTCAGCCGCAATCACGGGTTCGGCGTGCAATCCACGGGATCGCGAGCCGTTTTAGGTATTACCGGAGGATGGTTCAGCACCTGCGCTACCGGTTTTAATGAGCGACTTACCGGCGTTAAATCGCTCTTAACAATCTGTGTATCCGTCCTGTGTCTGTCTGGCTGTAGCGTCCGGGCGCTTTTTCACCCGATAACCGATTTAAGGTCTGATGTCAAGCTACAGCTACGGTAGGTTCATCCATGTGCAGGGCAGCTGTTAAACCCTTCATCCTCTGGCTCGACG
>DATHCY010000040.1:0-5909 GCA_035319305.1 Methanocella sp. | reverse complement strand
AAAGATCTCAATGGCGGCGTTATCACCAAGAATACCTGCAAGGACAACACGGAGATCGACCTGTATATAGAAAATATCACCAATACGCTGATCGACGGTAACCGCATGGAGGACAACGAGCATGCGAGCCGCAGCGGCGGGGACGGGATCGGTATGCGCTATGGTAATAACATCACCATCAGCAACAACTACGTCGGCAAGCACTACTATGGGATCAAGGTATACTATTCAGATCTCGTTAATGTTACCAATAACACAGCGGAAAACTCAGGCGTAAACATCCGCGTCGACTTCGGCACTAAGGACTCGAACGTCACGCACAACATCGTAAAAAATGGTGTTGATAATATCCTTCTTGGGGGCGGAAGCACCCGCATCCTCATAGAGTATAACGCGGTCTCCAGCGGAAAGGACGGCGTCTACCTCTTCAGCTCCAGCAACGACACAGTTCGGCACAACAACGTCCAGGGAAGTGAATATGGGATCCGGCTGTACGAATCGACTGATAATCTTATCACCCTGAATTACCTGCACGAGAATGATAACGATCTGTATCCCGATGCCACCGGCAGCATAGCGAGCGATAATTCCAATCGGGCCAACTACTTCGGCCCCGACAAATCCCAGGTTACCACAGCCACCCCCACCCCTGAAAGCACACCTGTGACCAGCACTCCCAGCGCTCCAACCGCAACACCGAGCCAGAATCAGAAGCCGACGGACATTATATCACAGATAATAGAGCTGATCCGCGGACTGTTTTCATGGTAGTATGATCAACGAGTGGCATGCTCGGGTACATATGAACGCTGTCTCGCCCTGCGGGCAATCATATCAGCATATCGCATCGTTCTTTTTCCTTCTGTTTGTCGAGGTTAGCTCCTCATTGCCTTTGTATTTTCGTGGTACCCAACGGGAACAATGGCAACGGGCAGACAATACCACAGGCACAACCATGGCGAGCATGGTAATGATAGAACTCTATACTCGATCTATCAACGTAGCATAAATATGAAAAAGTTTTCATGGGGCGATCATCGACGGGTGAACTGTCCTATCCTAAAGGGTGGGTCTTCCCACTTTCCTTAACGTCCGTATAAAAATGTCGTGAACTCATTTCATCTTTTTACTATCTTCACCAGGTTCATCGCCAGATCCACCCTTCTATCGGTGATACCGAAGAAGGGCCTGAGCTCTCCGCCAAAGTTGCGGAAGAAGAACTCGATCCCTGGTACGGATGATCCCTCGAAATCGAACTCGTTCAGACCGAGGTGCTCCCTGGTATACTTGATCGCCTCCCATATGAGGAGGGGCATTCCGCCCCGAGAATTTCCATCTATGCCGCCGCCGATATAATATGACCTCTTATTATCCCAGACAAGCAGTAGACTGGCCAGCGCATCGTCCCCTATGAAAGTAGTGAAGATCTCTGCGCAGTCTTTGCGCTTGCACACTGCGTAGATCTTCTCCCACATATGGCTCGATATGCGGCCATGGCCCTGGCGTTTCATAGTACAATCGTTGAGTCGGGTGAATGTCCTGATGTCGCCGGTGGTAACCTGGAAGCCGTTTTTCATCGAGCTCTTGATATCATTTCTCCGTTTCCTGGCGATATTGCTCCAGACTGAGTCTAGGCTATCTATCTTCAATATGTATGTATAGTGTATTTTCGGGCAGTAATCTGACCATAGGAATGGCTGCAAATCCATGCTGCTTACGTTGAAGGGGTAGTACAGGCATGTTCCGAAAGGCCTGATGATCTTGGCAAAGTTGGTGTTGGCGTCCTTCCTAAATGAGTTTTCCGTATGGTATTTCTGGCTTCCGCCGGGCTTGAATACCGTGCCGGAGTATGGCGTGAGTCTGGGGTTGATGATCCACCGTTGTCCGAGCTTTTTCTTGTACGGTATTGGGAATCCCGCCATTACAATTCCGTTATTGTATGCTCCGAAGATCTCAAAGCTGTCTGCGTTGATGCCTTCGCTATCCGTGAATATCTTGAACCACCAACTCTTGTGGAATAGCGTTCCCTCCATCGATTCGTCCACGAGGGCATCGTAGCTTTCAAAATCCTTTTCAGGTATCGGCGCAAACTCCATCTTACTCATCAACCTATCTATTCCAGCTCAAGCTAGATAACTGGTAAATTATCAACTTATTGTTATTTATGTTATTATATATAATTGTATCCGATGTACAATCCGTTGGTTGCAATGCTTGAGTGTTATTCTCAGGTATGGTTTGCCTGTAGTACGTTTATGCTTGAATATATGGCGATATCAGTAAATTAGCCACTTGTGCTGCCAGAACGGCTTGATGCGCATACGTGGCATCTTTCATACAATTCATGGTAGGATTTATTTTTTGTATAATAAACTATTAATATAAATACGCTCATATAGCATTTGTTAACCCTTCCAGGTGAGTGGATGATACGGAATCATGATACTGCTACGAATAAGCGTTCGATGATAGATCCTAGTGTTATCAGAAAAACGCTTGATACCTTTGCAGATCTATTTATTGTGTTTGGACTTAGCTTTACCACGCTGGTATTCAACCATGTACCATTTCTCAGTCATAGCATCCTTCGGTTTGCGATAGGAGTAATACTAGTCTTATTCCTGCCTGGGTACACATTCGTCTCCGTTATCTATCCCGGAAAGAAGGATCTCGGAGCCCTTGAACGTGCTATGCTCTCCGTCGGACTCAGTATAATCCTCGTTCCATTCATGGGCTTCTTCCTGAACTACACAACTGTAGGCGTTACAGGCGATAGCATGACCTTTGCCACCCTCCTACTCGTCCTGCTATGCCTGATCATAGGCTTCGCCCGCAGGATGGCGCTCCCGGTCGAAAAGCGCTTTAAAGTGGACTTCTACTGGCCTGTCCCTCGGATAAAAAAGCTGATCCTGCCTGCCAGCAGGAAACGGGGCGATGTGATCGTCTCATTTCTCCTGATTTATTCTATACTATTGCTTGCATCGGTCATCATCTACATCATCTTCATGCCTTACCAGGCGGATAAATACACAGAATTCTACATACTCGGCCCCGGCGGGAAGATGAGCAACTATCCCAGTTCGTTTACCCTTGGAGAACATAAGCCCGTCACCATAGGGATTGTGAATCAGGAGGGAGCAACCAAGGACTATGATCTCATCGTCACGCTCAATGATGGTAACCTGTCACACCGCATCTTTACGGATCATATGACTCTGGCCAATAATCAGACCCTAGAGAAGACCATCAATCTGGCCCCAGACTGGGCTGGAAACAACTTGGACGTGAAGTTCCTGCTGTATATGAATGGATCCCGTGTTAAACCATATCGGGAATGCAATCTCTGGATCAACGTGACCAAGCCATCGACTAACATCACCATGGCGACTAACGCAACTACGCCTCCGCCTGCCACATCATAGACGCGCCAGGGCAAAACCTGGACAAAGTCGTCAATCGCCACTTTCGACAAAAAAGGCGGAAAAATGGGGGATGGGCAAGGATAACCGAACCCGTGAAGGAATACGATCGCTGCGCTGTGTATGTTACAGATTTCTCAGATACTCAGGCGCCTCATCAGACGATCGTTGCGCTGTGCTGAGACACAGATTCCTAGAGATTTCCATTGAAAAGGGAGAGCTTCGAACCATTTTCTAAATTGCGTATCTGTGGTATATATGAATCTGTGTTCCAGCACCATTAACCGACACAGCAGCCAAGGGTTATGCATGTCAAAATTCCTCTGGCACGGGTAAATGGTTTGCGCCGGGGCGAATCCAACCCCTTGAGGCTTCATCAATTATTTTATCCTTTAACCTCTTTCTACCTACCAGTTACAACGATGCCTTTTTCTTCTTCGGGCGAGCGTTCAATTCGCAAGGGCTGAAAGTGTTGGCGGTTGTAAAGGGGGGTCGAGAACTGGCCTCAGCATGGAGGAGAGTCACGCCTATACTACCAAAAAAAATTGGTGGTAAGCCTTTTTCTGTGAAACAGGGGCTATAGCCCTTTGGGGCGTGGCAGTTCATATGTCAAAGTGTGAGGGGATTACCCTCCACCATTGAAACGGCGGGGATTCTCCTCCTACGGCCTCGCTGTCTTAAGCGGTCTGAACGGTCTGCTGCTGATCCCTGTAACAAGCCTCGTCGCATGAGATCGGATGGCTGTTTCGGTCGCCTCTGCCAATGCCTTTGTAGATGAATCCGTGTTTGATGAAGTCATCGGGGTCGATGATATTGCGCCCGTCGATGATGATCGGATGCTCCTTGCCTGTCAGCTCTAGAATTGATTCTGGGTTAAGGGATCTGTACTCGCTATGCCCGGTCATGATGGCGATAACGTCGACATCTTGAATTACGTCCTTAAGGCTATGCAGGATCGGTACTCCAGGGTATTCGCTTATGAACGTGTCGTGGACCTTTACTTCAAAACCGTCCAGCAGGAGCAGGTCCCTGTAGGTTTCTGAAGGCGTGTTTCTCGCGTCGTCCGAATTGTTGATGAATGCCCAGCCGAGAATGGCTGCCTTCGTGGCTTTTCTGCATTTGCCCGCCCGTATCAGGCCCTGTACTGTGAGGTTAAACATGTGCCTGGGCATAAAGTCGTTGATGTTACGGGCCAGGACGAACATTGAATCCTTTCCATTCGGGTAGTCCAGCCGGCCGTTCATGATCTTGACTCCCCGCTCAAGGTGGTATGTGTCCTTGGTCAGGCAATGCCCTCCTACTCCGGCCCCCGGCCATAGGATAGCCCGGGTGATCCCTTCGCCCTTCAGGCTGTCGATGCCGGTCCGTACTTCATAGAAATTGATGCCCATCGCCTCACAGTAAAGCGCAAGCTCGTTGGCTGCGGCGATCTGCATATCTCTTAACGTGTTTTCTGCTGTTTTGGTAACCTCTGCGGCGGTCGCTGACATGGGGATGGTTCTGCCTTTCGTCAGGATGGCTGAGTACAGTTCGACCGCCCGTCTTGTGCTCACGGGATCGATTCCTCCAACAATGCGGTCGTGCTCTTGGATGTTCCTGAGCAGCCGTCCGACCATAACCCTCTCGGGTGCATGGGCAAGTGCGAACTCCGTTCCGGCAATCATGCTCGACTCCTTCTCCAGGATCTCCTTGGCCATACCCATAGTGGTCCCAGGGGTCACTGTGGATTCGATCACCACGAGGGTGCCATATCTAATGTTCCTGCCCGCCATCCTGAGGCCTTCGGATAGTGCGCTGAAGTCTGGCACTAGGTCTTTGGTGTTTTTGAAGGGCGTCTGGATGGCCAGCGTTACCGCGTCGAGTTCCCGGATCTTCGAGAAATCCGAAGTGCATTCGAACTTACCTCCTTTGACCACCTTCTTCAGTAGGTCCTCGAGGCCAGGCTCTTCTCCCTTCAGCGGGCTCTCGCCTCGATTAAGCATGTCAATTTTATAACCTGATGATGGCGAGTCCCGCTGGAAACCGTAGACGTGGGTGAAGTATTTACAGTCGGCCAGCAGTGCCGCGGCGGGTATGCCCACGTAGCCCATGCCGATCACGCCGATCTTTCTGATCGGGCCTTTTCTTTCGATGATCTTTTTCAAATCGTCCATGTTCAACCTCTTTTAATATAAACACTTTATTATTAAAAAATGTATTATATATAGGTTGCGCAGCAAACACTACCGCCAGGACGGCAACTCGCTCAGCAAACAATCTGGGTACCGAAAAACAGTTCAGCGAATGCGAACGAGCATCAGAGGGCTGCCCGATGTCCCTTCTATCAGCCTCAAAAAGATCATGTTTATTTATACCTATGGCACTAAATACTAACCGGACTCAGTCCATGACACAAGGAGAGTCATTCGATAATGGTAACATATGCAGAGAGGATTAACTCGCTGCCACCTTACCTTTTCGCTGAGGTGGACAAAACCAAGCAGCAGAAGA
>DATHCY010000039.1:0-19439 GCA_035319305.1 Methanocella sp. | reverse complement strand
AGGCAGTGGCTGCCCGCCGACTACGAGTACTACAAGGATAAAAAGTACCACTACGAGACGAAGATCGGACCGGTCAAGAAGACGGCTGCCGGGGTAATGGTCGGCCTTGCTATGAGGATGATGAAGGACCTGGGGCCGGGCCCGGTCAAATGGCCTCCGAGCATCAGGGAGATGTGATTGTGGCGCAGAAACAGGTGTATAAGATGGGGATCGAGGGTGCCGGCCCGAAGATCATGGCGCCCGCCGCAATCGCGTTCATCGTTGCGGCAGCACTGAGCTACGCGTACAGGCCGGCGCTCGACATGGCGTTCGTGCCGCGGGGGATCACCCTGACGCTAGGAGCGGTACTGGTCATGATCGGAGTCCTGATCTGGCTCCCGGCCGTGGCCTGCATCCTCCTCGCCTACCGGAAAGACGAGATGGCGACCCGGGGCCCCCATGCGCTCATGCCGAACCCGATCTACAGCTCGTGGACGGTCTTCGTCTTGCCCGGGATCGCGCTGCTCCTGAACTGGTGGCTGCTCCTGGCGGCACCGATCGTCATGTACATGGTGTTCAGAGCATTCATCAAGGACGAGGAGGACTGCATGCGACAGAGGTACGGACGCAAGTACGAAGAGTACAGAAATAAGGTATTGCTCAAATTCCTGTAGAGGAGAATCGAGGAGGCAGCATGAAGGCACTGGTAGTATATGGCACCAGAAGCGGTGCGACGAAGCAGATCGCGGACGAGATTGGGAAAACGCTCGAAGAACAGGGATATGCCACTACGGTTAGGGACGCAAAGCAGACGAATGACCTCAGGGCTCAGGACTTTGACCTCGTCATCGTGGGCAGCTCGATCTGGGCCACCATGTGGAAGCGCCAGACGATGGGGTTCCTGAAAAGGAACCGGAAGGCGCTGGCCGGCAAAAAGGTGGCGTTGTTTTCCTCCGGCCTGGCCGGCGGCGACCCAGCTCAGGCGGGCTACGCGAGGAAAAGCGTCGAGAAGGTGGCGGCGAAATTTCCGGAGATCAGGCCGATCTCGATGGCCTGCTTCGGGGGCCTGGTCGATTTCGACAGCCCTAACTTCCTAGCGCGGTTCATGGCCGGCGCCATGAAGAAGGACTTCGAGAAGAAGGGTGTGGATACCAGTAAGCCCGTCGATACCCGGGACTGGGCGGCCATCCGACAGTGGGCGGAGGACGTGGCGGTGAAGGCGCGTTGAGTTGATCGAGAGAAAGAAGGAATTAATCGTGAAAATCGGCATAGTGATCCATTCCCACACGGGCAACACGTATTCGGTGGCCCGGAAGCTGGCGGAGAAGCTCGCGGCGGCCGGACATTCGGCCGTCATCGAGCAGATAAAGCCTGTAGACAGTAAGCAGACCGACCCCAAAAAGATCCGGCTCGAAAAGCTCCCGGACCTAGGCGGCTACGAGGGGCTGGTCCTCGCCGCACCGGTCCAGGCCTTCTCTATCTCGCCGGTCATGAAGACATATCTGCAACAGCTGCCGGCGCTAAACGGCAAAAAGGTCGCGTGCTTTGTCACCAAGGGATTGCCATTCAAGTGGACAGGCGGAAATCGCGCGATCTCCCAGATCAAAAGCTCGGCCGAGTCCCGTGGCGGAAAAGTCGTCGAAACCGGCATTGTCGTGTGGCGGGGCGGAGGACGGGAAAAGGAGATCTCGGATCTGGTCGAGCGACTGGCTAAAGCATTTTAACCGCAGCTACACCCGCCTCGAGAGTATATTTCCCGAATAGCCAATAGTATTGATCATGATATATGGAGGAATCATCTGGACTGAGATATCTGTGGCGACGGGCTCCCGGGCCCAGTTCGTCGACGTCACCCGACAGGTCTACGCAGAGCTGGCGAAGCGCGGTGTGAAAAATGGCATGTGTTATGTTTACGTTCCTCACACGACCGCCGGCATCACTATCAACGAGAACGCCGATCCGGACGTGGTTGCTGATATCCTGAGTACGTTGGAGAGGCTGGTGCCGGCCGACGGAAGCTATCGTCACTCCGAGGGCAATTCTGATGCCCACATGAAAGCGGCGATGATGGGCTTCTCCCAGATGATCCCGATCATCGACGGGAAGCTTGCCCTCGGCACCTGGCAGGGCATCTACTTCTGCGAGTTCGACGGGCCCCGGCGCAGGAAGATGCTGGTGGGCATAGCAGGGGAGTGAAGTCTCGGCGCCCTGGGTTGACCGCGGGGCTGAACGATCGCGCCGGGTTCGTCCCCGCGCCAACGCGCCTTGGGAGATCTGGAGTCATGCCCGTTCGTCCTCTACTCTGATGCCAGCTACGACACTTGTTGCTATGGGAGGAACTGCAGTGGCGGTTCCTCCGGCGCATCAGGGACAACAGCGAGGTGCTGCTGGAAGCTGACGGTGGCTGCGTCATCCGAGGCGAGAGCGAGCCTGGTCGCCGCTGTCTTCAGAAGACTGATAGCGGGGTTGTCAGGTTTCCAGCTTTAAGCGGTTGTTTTAGACGCCGGATCGATCTTTTTCGGGGCGAACTTTTTTCCGAATCGGATGAGCCGGTCGACTCTGAACGGCTTACCGTGGGCAGGGTAAATGGATCTGGCGCCCTCATCGACAATCTTCCGCCAGCTTTCATAGACCTGATCCGGGCTATACAGAAGGATCGGCCTGTAGTGGGTGCTGCAGAAGTTCAGGAAGTTACTGCTCACATCGCCGACAAATGCGCTCCCGTCGGCAAGCACGAGAGAGATTGAATCAGGCGTATGCCCTGGGGTGAACAGTATCTTGCCGTCTATGCCGATCTGCCCGAGGACCTCTCTGCCTTCTCTTCTGACGATCAGGTCTCGGTCGTCAGGGATGATCGGCTCAAAGCTGAACGTCCTGCGTTTTAGCTTACTATAGAGAGTCAGGGTGAGTTGCACCCGTCTGTTGAGGTATCGGTTGATCTTGATTAGAGTGCCGTTTCTCAGCGGCTCAAGCGACTTCTCGGCGACGATGAGCTGGCAGCCGGACTTTTCCTTCAGCGCCGCCGCGAACCCAGAGTGGTCGTCGTGGTAGTGGGTCAGCAGGAGGTATTTGATCTCGGATACGTCGATGTTCAGGGTCTTCAGCCCCTCCAGGTACCGGTCGAACATGACAGGGAAAGACGTGTCTATCTGTAGGTAGCCGCCCGGGCACTGCACGAAGTAGCATGTGGTCGGGCCGAGCTTTAGCATTTTTGGCGCTTCTGCATCAGTCATCGCTCATTCCTCCTTTCTTGGCTCCGGCCTATCGGCCTGCGTCGGCCGGCTTTCAGGGTTTGAACAAGGGATTGTTCCCGCAGGTCCGTGTCGCCATCGTAGCCCGTGAATCTCGATAAAAGTTCGATCAGGGTCGCCTGCTCCTCAGTAGACAGCCTGGATAGCCCTTCCTTGACGTATAGGTCCGTCCGTGCTTCCAGCTCGTCGAACCACTGTCTGGCCTTGTCCGTGGGCTCTACGTAGACGGCCCTGCCGTCCTCCGTTCCTTTAACCCGCCGGATATAGCCCTTTTTCTCTAGGGTGATCACGCACTCGGTGGCCGTGCCGTAGGAGATATCGTTCCTCCGGACGATGTCGCCGACCTGTATTTTTTCGAAGATGCTGTCCCGAATGATCCCCATGGAGAGCAGCGACAGGTCGCCTTTCTTGCCCTTCCGGAGGCCGGTGATTTCGCACATCGACAGGAAGACCAGCGACATGCAGAAGTGTAGTTTTCCTTCTTCAAGCCCCATGGTATTTAGTGTAGACTTAATAAATGATAAATGTTTTGGATACACTAAATAAATTCGGATAGCAGCCGGTAAAAGTGAGTTAACGTTAACTTTTTATACCTGGCGTATACTATAGTACCTTGTAAGTTAGTTAACGTTAACTAACATAATCGGTGTTTGAGAACTGATCACAGGAGAAGAGAGGGAATGAGAATGTCAATACTGACAATAGTAATTCTGGCAGCCATTATCATTGTGCTGATTGCGATCGCTGCCCTGGTAGTAAGCGGGGGCATCATCTGCTCCGGCCTGACAGGTAAAATGGCAACAAGTGCCGAAGCTCTGAGCCCCGACGAGCCGGCGGCCGGAAAGGCGCTGATAGTCTACGATCCGGGAGTGTCCCAGGCGGCGAAGAATGCAGCGGCCAAGATCGCCGACGACTTGAAAGTACAGGGCTATTCAGTCGAGCTAGCAGGCGTCAGCAGCTCTGCTGCGACGAACGCCTCGAGCTATGACATCATCATAGTCGGCGGACCCATATACTTCGGAGCGGCGAGCAACTCGATCACAGCGTACCTGAAGGGGCTGACGCTGCCGAAGGATGCGAAGCTGGGCGTCTTCGGGACCACAGGCTACACCGACATTGCCCCCAGCAACCTGGCATCGTTCGAGCAACAGATCACCTCACTCCAAAATGGAAAAAATGCCATCATCAAACTGATCGCCGATCGAGACGAGAAAAACGCCACGAAGAGCTACCAAGACCTAGCCTTGGCCGTAGCATGACAGCAAAGATCGGAGCCTTCAGGAGGAGCAAGGAGTGACAGGCAGGATCTATTACTTTACAGCCACGGGGAATTCTATCTACATCGCCCGCCAGATCGCTGACAGGCTCGGTAGGGCTGAGCTGATATCCATACCGGCAGCGATAGGCCAGACAGGGGCTGACACGCCTATAGATGCATCCGCTTCCGTAATAGGCCTGGTCTTTCCGGTCTACGGATGGGGTATGCCGCGGATAGTAGCAGAGTTCGTCGAAACGCTGAGACTGAGCAGAAAGCAGTACGTTTTTGCCGTGGCCACCTGCGGGGGAACAGCTGCCACAACCTTGCCACAGCTCCAAAAACAGCTCAGACAGAAGGGAACCAATCTAGATGCAGGCTTCACGGTTCGGGAAGGCTCCGTAGCTTCCGCCAACGATCCCGCCATCATCAGGCTGGTAAGAGGTCTGAACTGGAAAAAGCCCGGGACAGGGCAAGAACGACTGGAGGAGATCGTCGAGACTGTCAAAGCCCGACGGAAGCACAGGCCTGAAAGTAGCGCTCTACCGTCAGATCTCCTGGGCGGGCTCTTCCACAGAGGATTCCCCAGGATGGCGAAGAACTCCGACCAGAACCTCATGATCGGCGAACAGTGCAGCCTGTGCGGGATCTGCGTGAGAGTGTGCCCGAGAGGTAACATCACTATCGAAGAGAGCCGGCTGGTCCGGCACCACAACTGCGAGATGTGCGGCGCCTGCTACCAGTGGTGCCCGAAAAAGGCGATAAATCTCCAGAAAGGCGAGATACATTATTACCGCCATCCCGAAGTGAAGCTGAAAGACATTCTGCTGAGGTGATACGCGTGAAGATACTGGCAATTATGGGAAGCCCTAGAAAGAACGGGAACACATACAAGGTCACCAGAAAAGTCGAAGAGAAGATGAAACAACTCGGAGATGTGGAGTTCGAGTACGTATTCCTGAAAGACCTCGACCTCAAGCCGTGCCTAGGCTGCGACACGTGCTTCCTGAAAGGCGAAGACCGCTGCCCCAACAAAGACGGCCGGACGCAACTGGAAGAAAAGATGCACCTGGCCGACGGAGTCATCTTTGCCTCCCCCAGCTATGTCTTCAACGTCTCCGGCTTGATGAAAAATTTCTTCGACAGATTCGCCTATTGCTGCCATCGCCCCCGCTTTTTCAAGAACGCGCTAGTCCTGACCACCGCGGGATTCGAGCTGGGGATGGGCAAGATGCTAAAATCCTTCGCGTTCGTGCCGGAGGTCTGGGGGTTCAACGTCGCCCACAGCTTCGGCATAGCCGCCAATAACGTCCCTGAGTTCGGCACCCAGACGGAAAAAACCGAGAAAAAAATCGACACGGCAGCGAAAAAGTTCTACTCTGCGGTAGCGAATGGCAGGGTAAAGCCACGCCTACTCAACATGGCCGTGTTCCTGGCAGCTCAGCCATCCATCAGAAAAATTTCTAAAGAGTATTATGACTACCATTACTGGAGAGACCACGGATGGCTCGAAAAGGACACATGGTATTACTACGATCCGCAGACCGGCATAGTGAAGAAGACGCTGGCAAAGCTACTGTCAAAATTCTTCAGCCTGACTGCGAAGTAACCTTGGAAAAGGAACACAAGAATAATGCTGGCAAAGCTGCGATTAAAGCTGACCGGTTTAATTATTCGATTAATGAAAGATACCATCGAAGAAACTAAAGGATCCAGGATGAGTCTACCAAACAGTATGTTACTAATCTGAGGAGTGATCATCGGCCTGGTTGTATTTGATCTTTCACTTGTGGCAGCGACAACAGACGCCTGGATCGTGCTGGCTCTTGACGTGGCGAGCTACACGGCCAGAAGCAGCGAGACGCTGAGCCCGACAGAAACGCTCTCAGGCCGCACCCCGGTTGTCTACGATCCGGGCTTAGCCGGAGCTGAGGAGAGACGCGGTAAAAATTGCCCGGGATCTGCGGTCCCAGAACTACACGGTCGAACTGGCAGGCGTCAGGAGCAGGACAGCGGCCAGCGTTTCCGACTACGATACCAGGTAGTCGGCGGCCACGCCTACAGGGACAGGTTTGGCAATGCCGCGAGATCATACCTCATGAACCTCGACGGCCGGACGAAGGCGAAGATCGACGTCTACGCGACTGTGGCCTGACGCCGAAAAGCGACGACGCTTCTCACCGGAGGCGGTTCGTCACCAACCTGCCGGCGGACGACACGGTAATTGGAGGCCCCTTCCTGCACCGGCTTTCAGAATCCATAATCACAGGAGAGGTCTGAGCTCGGATGCTGCCACGTTCGGCCGCCTGAGAGGCTGGCGCTGTTGATCGCGGGACTGCTAGCACCTGCCCGTACGATCCGGCCCTCTTCGCTACGGCAGGCTCGGTCTGCCTGTTTTCTTCGGCTCAGGCTCTGGCGGCAGGTATACGTAGCAGCAGAGATCATGAAAAAGTAACGGTGCTGGTGTTACGATGAAAGAGAAGAGTACTCGCGCTAAAAAGCAGGCTAGAAAGATGGGCAGACCGCCCGTGGTGCCCGGAGAAAAACACACGAAGGAGAAGATCTTCGACGCGGCAGTGGACCTGTTCGCGGAGAACGGCTACGATCGGACCTCCGTCAGGGACATCGCCCGGGCGGTGGGCATCGCGGAGAGCGCCGTCTACCGACACTACCCCTCAAAAGAAGCGATCCTGGACACGATCTTCGAGTACATGGAAAAGCAGATATACGCGCCCCTGCCGCCGGCACCGGACGCGGATGAGCGTCGCGAGAGCTCGATCTTCCGGGATATGCTCGCGGGCCTGCCTTGGTATATCGAAGCCAACCCGATCATAATCAAGATTGCCCACATCATGTTCACCGAGATGTACCATAACACCCGGATCCGCGACTACTTGCAGAAAGAGTACGTCGAAAGGGGGAACGCGATGACGCAAGCGATCTTTAGAGAGCAAATGAAGGCAGGGAAGATCAAGACATGCGACGTCCAGGCGCTCTCAAGCCTTTTCAACTCGTACCGGTTCGCCTGGGTCTTCAATATTTTCGTCATCTACTACGGCAAGCCTTTGGACATGGACGTGCTAAAAAGGGATATAGAAGCCCAGATTAAGTTGTTTGAGGATCTGCTGAAGCCGGATGGCCGCTGTAAAAAAACCAGGGCAGATCGGACATGATATAGTCATGTCCTGTATGGCCCTTCAAGCGTGGACTGGCCCATCGAATCGATCCATCCGAAGATGACGCTCAAAGCTAACCCGAGATTACCAACCTGGCAGTGGCTCTGGGCCTCCTCAGCACGAGTGAATAGCCGCGCCGTAACCGATCGGGCGTTGCTGAGCACCTCGATCTGCCGGTAAAACTGGCTGACTGGTATGAAAAAGTCTTCAGTACCGGCCATCACCAGCACATCCTGCCGAATGAGGTGAGAAATATCGGAGGTCGTGAAGCCCATGAACTTTTTATAGAACTCAAATGGGGACTTTGCACCCGTCATATGCATCCCCTCCTTCACCACCCACTCGACCGCCAGATGCTTTTCCATTCGTCGTCGGACTATCGCGTTCACCAGCGGGGCCGGGCCCAGCCGGATCATCGTCCGGATGGCCGCCCCCTTCGCCGGAGTGAGCCTCCCGGCCACGGCCTCCAAAAAATCGTAGTAGACATCGTAGGCGATGACCCGCTTCACCCGGGGCTCGAAGGCCGCGGCACGCAGGGCCAGACATCCTCCCAGGGAAATGCCCAGCAGGGTGACATCGTCGAGCTTAAAGTAATCCAGCACTGCCTTCACCGGCTTATGCCACTCAACAGTCATCGGCAACCCGTAGTCCTCCAGCGCCCCTCCCTGTCCAGGGCCTTCGAAAATGACGATGTCGTAGCCCCACTCGACCATGGCTAGGATGATCGGCAGGAACTCATCTATGTAGCTGTCGCCGCCACCATGGATGACGACGATACCCTTCGGGTTCTCGCACCTAAACCTGTAGGCAGGCAGCATGCCCCTGGCCTCCCCATCATCGTATGGTACCAGGTAGCGGTCGTTTTCTTTAATGTCCAGCGCCTTTCGGACTAGGTCCAGGAACTTTTGGCGGGTCGGCTTTTTAGCCGGGTCTCCGGCCCACATATAGAACTCGGCAGAGCGGTAATAGTAGGCCGCGTTAAGGATCCTACCCTCTGCCAGCGCTCTGTCCGCTAGCGCCAGAAGCTCTCGCCTTATTGCCGGGTAATCGTTTATGCGCGGCGCGATGGAGCGCATATCATCCAGGCAGCTATCGCCAAGATATGCGATCCAGCGGTTCATCTGGAAGTTGACCTGGGGGTCGTCGTGCAGGTGGTAATATCCGGTGTGGAACTTCATCATATCATCTCCCGATCTTCTCTCAACGAGCTTTACTGGCACGCTTTCGACTGCAGGTTCGAATTTCGCCTGTACCGGCTCGAACGTTCGTTACAAATGTTTACCGACAAAATGTCACTGACAAGTTGTCAATGATCAATAGGGGAGGAAGCGTATATAAGGTTATCTCCTGAGTATGGATTAAGAATGGAGCTGGATACTGCCAGGGGGTACGTTCAGCGCCTTTTCGATCATCGACCACGCGACCTTCATCGTCGTCTTCCGCCTTTTCCTGTCATCTCGAAGCCGGATATCATCGTGCAAATGTTCGACGATGAGCACGATGAGCTCCGTTGTTTCCGTCGGGTACTCGACATCAAAAATACCTTCAAGGATGCCTTGCTTCACGATACGCATGATTATTGGCGTGATCTTCTCGTCGATATGCTGCTGGTATCGCTCGTGTTGCGAGACCTTCCGTTCCAAGTCCCGGTGTCCTGCCGGCCTGCTTTTTCCCCTCTTCTCAGAGAAGAGCGTCTCGACGATATACAGCAATTTTTGCAGCGCGTCCATCCTCCTGTCATCGGCAATTTGCTCGATAAACTTCGCATAGCTCTCGAAATAGCGGTCAATGACAGCATCGAGTATCTCGTCTTTAGACTTGAAGTAGTAATAGAATGTCCCCTGGGCGACGCCGACGGCCCTTATGATGTCGCTGGCGCTGGTATGGTCATAGCCTTTCTCGAGAAACAGCCTCTCGGCCGCGTCCATCAGCTCGTTTCGCCGGACTTCTGGGTCTTTGGTGATCCTGACCATGGTGGAGCCTCACATCGGTCAACAGTATATCGAGCATTGCAGAAGTATATGACGCCCGACCGGGTGGATGTGAAGATGAGCAAACGAAGCCGCTGTTACCAGATTTACGCCCTCTTTATCGAGTACCGGTCCTTCTGATTGAAAAACTCGACCACGGTCAGGCCTGCATAGATATGGCCGTGATGGCTGACCCCGTCAGGGATGAAATATCGGTCGCCCTTCAGGTAGGTTCTCCGGTGGTCGCCGATGGTAAAATCGACCTTTCCCTCCAGGATGATGCCCCACTGCTCCCCGTGGGCGTGCTCCGGTAGCTCGACATCCTGGCCGAACTCCATAAAGATGATCTGGTAGTCCTCTCCCTGGGACAGGTAGCCCCGGGCGCCTGCGATGGGGATGTCCACTTCTGGCAGCTTAACTACGGGTTTGGGAAATACCGTTTGCATGGTAATCAGAACTTTATTCTCCCCATTGACCTTAATGGTTCTGGAGTTCAATCGGTAAAAGCACTTAAATAGCGGTACGACATGTCGTACTATTATGCACTACAAAGACGATCCTGATCTAGTCAGGATGGAAAAGGCTGTAGTGTTGCTGCAGATCATCAGTGAGAGCATCCTCATCGGCAGCACCCGTAGGGACGGCCTTTCCCAGACTTACGCGGGCATTCTTTACCTTTCGTACTGGTGGAAGATGAAGATGCAGGACATCGCCAGGATCAGCGGCGTCACCAAGAGCACGGCGACGCATTACATCGATTACCTGGAGGATAGGGGCTTCGTCAAGCGGGTGCGGGACGAGGGCGACCGACGGGACGTGTATATTGAGCTGACGAAAAAGGGCAGGCAGTGGGTAAGGACCAACCATGAGCGCATGCACAAGTACCTCGAGGAGCGCGAGTCTGAATTCACCGGGGAGGAGTGGCAGACGCTGATCCGGTTGCTGTCGAGATTGGTTGGGGGGCTGGACGACAGGCCCTACGACGCGCTCCTTGAAGAGGCTATAGGCCTGAAGTTTCGTTAAATGTTTTTTGTTGATAAGGTAGCAGCTGTTTGTATTGTCCGATAAATTAGTACTAATATTGAAACTGTACAATTTAGTAAATAGTATGATTTTTCGAACAATTTATATATTGGTACGATGCATCGTACTATCAGTATCTGCTCGCGGCAACGTTGCCCGAGTGATACTGATAACGGTGATACCCCATGGAAGAGATACATTCCCGACAAAGAGAAGTAGCCACCGGCGCTACACCATATAAAAACCGCTATGCGATCCTTGCGATCATTCTCACCGGCATCCTCATGTCTGTGATGGATGGCAACGTTGTGGGCATCGCGCTGCCAACGATCACCAGCACGTTCCACATCGACCTGGCGCTATCGCAGTGGGCGGCGACAGCCTACCTGTTGACGATGACGAGCACGCTGCTGGTCTTCGGAAAACTTTCCGAATACACAGGAAAGTCGAAATTATATGTGGTCGGCTTTGCGATCTTTACCATCGGCTCAATCACCTGCGGCTTTGCGCCGGGCATCTATGAGCTGATAGGCTTCCGAGTACTTCAGGCAATCGGCGGAGCGATGGTCGGGGGCATCGGCGCCGCCATCATCTTCCAGGTATTCCCTCCGGCCGAAAGAGGGAGGGCCATGGGCTACATCGGCGCCGTATCGGGCATCGGCTGCATCGTTGGCCCAGGCCTTGGCGGCTTCCTGGTCGAGCACTTCGGCTGGGGATCGGTATTCTTGATCAACGCGCCCATCGGCATCGCTGTCATACTAGCTGCACTCAAATACCTGAAGGTCGAGGAGGCCAGAGCCGGCTCGTTCAACCTGGACCTGATCGGCGCTGTCGCGCTCATCGTCTCGGCGTCATCGCTGATGCTCATGCTGAATGAGATCGGACTCGGACTGCACGTCACAACGCCGATGATCGTCTATGCAGCGCTATTCCTGTCAGGGCTCGTCGTATTCCTGATTCAGGAGTCCAGGTTCAGGGCGCCGCTGCTCGATCTCTCGATATTCGGAGAGGCAAAGTTTACACTGCCGCTGGCGAGCATGCTGATCGCCTTTTTAACCTGCCTGCTGCTGGGGGTCGTCGCCCCGTTCTACTTCGAGGGGGCGCTCGGCTATACGCCCTCGGCGGTGGGACTGCTAATGTTCGTGCCCCCGGTGATCATGGTGGTCGGTTCCCCACTCGGTGGCTGGCTTGTCGACAGGAGGCCCTGGAGGTACTATAGCGCGGCGGGAATGGCAATCATGGCCGTGTCCTTCGGGCTGATGGGCTTCTTCGCCTCGCGACTGGACGTGACGATGACGCTGGCCTCGCTCGTCCTGTACGGCATCGGCGAAGCCCTGTTCACCAGCCCTAACAGCACCGAGACCATGGGCGCCCTGCCCCGCCAGAAGACGGGCATCGCATCGAGCGCCGCCGCCATGGTCAGGAACCTCGGCATGGGCCTTGGGGTCTCTCTGGGCGCAGTGATCTTGAGCCTTCAGCTGCCGGGCGGCATCTTCACTGCGGCACCTGCGGCGATCGCGAACGCTTCGGGAATCGCGCTGTATGTGGCTGGAGGGTTATGCACGATCGGTGCTCTTGCATCGTGGCTACGGCACGCAAATAACTGGACGCAGGGTAACGCCGCGAATACCGGGTCGGTGAGATAATCGTTGCGCAACGCCTAAACCCGATCGAACAAGGAAGGAAGCGGGATAACTTTTCATAATTATAGTGCCATACAGTAAGGTAGATGAAAATATGGCAGGGTGGTGACTTGGAAGATAATGGTGACATGAATCGCATGATCAATGAGATGATTAGGGGCATCTTCGACGATGCGCTGAGCGTATCTCTAAAAAATCCTGCTATGGCGGCGTTCTTCCTCAAAGCCGGGCTGTCCCAGAAGAGGGCGGCGAAAGTCAGGCAGCGGTACGAGGAGCAGGGACTCCACGTGCCGCCCGTGATGATCTTTAGTGTCACCAACCGGTGCAATCTCCGTTGTGAAGGCTGCTACTCCCGGCTGGTTCCCAGAGAGCAAAAGTCTGAGCTTGACGGGTCTGGATTGCGGAGCGTCCTTCGTCAGGCGGGCGAGCTGGGCATCTCGATCGTGCTGGTGGTCGGTGGCGAGCCGTTGATCAGGCCGGAGATCTTCGATGTCACGAAAGAGTTTCCCGACATGATCTTCACGCTCTTCACGAACGGTACGTTGATCGACGATTCGGTCCTGCGGAAGTTCAAGGAGCAAAAGCACGTCATCCCTATCATTAGCATGGAGGGTCGGGAAGCCATGACGGATCTGCGCAGGGGCACGGGTATCTATGATCGCCTGATCAAGGACATGGCGAAGCTTCACGATCGCGGCATCTTTTTCGGCACGGCCATCACAGTCACTCGGATGAACTACGACGAGGTGACCGGAGAGCGCTTCGTCGAGAGCATGCGGGAGCATGGCTGCAGGGCCTTCATTTATGTCGAGTATAACCCGGTCGGCGAGGGCACCGTGGACTGGGTCGTCACCGACGTCCAGCGGGACGAGATCCTCGCGAAGATGGCCGCTTATAGGAAAAGCCAGCCCGGCGTCTATATCGGGTTCCCGGGCGACGAGAAGGCCTTCGGGGGCTGCCTGTCTTCGGGCAGGGGCTTCATCCATGTCAGCGCCTCTGGGGATGTCGAGCCCTGCCCTTTCGCCCCGTATTCGGACAGCAGTCTGCTGGACATGCCTCTGCGGGAGGCTCTCGACTCCAGGCTCTTCAGGGCGTTACGGGAGAACCGGGGTCGGCTCATGGAATCGAACGGTGGGTGCGCCCTTTGGAGAAATCCGGAGTGGGTGAAGTCGCTGCTGGCGTTCGAGGAAAAATCTGTTTTGAAAAGGTAGCAAGCGTTAGCTTTAAATATTCCGGATGTATCCTATAATCTAAAAAGCTATCAAATGTTAGCTTTTTTAGAGATATGACACCTAGACGAAAATCAGGCAGGCCGGTAAAGGTGCCGGGTGAGAAGAACACGAAGGAGAAAATTTTCGATGCAGCCGTCGAACTGTTTGCCGAGAGAGGCTATGACGGTGTATCGGTCAGGGACATAGCCGCAGCCGTAGGGATCAAGGAAAGCTCGATCTATAAGCACTACTCCTGCAAGGAGGAGATACTGGAAATGATCCTCGAATACCCCACGAGGAGGATAGAGACGACCGGGCCGCAGGATATGAAGACCGAAGAGCTGATCGTCACTCTGGGACCGGAGAGGTTCATGGCAATGGGAGGTGACCTGATCACTGCCTGGGTGGACGAGCCTCGTATGGAGAAAATTTTCAGGGTCATCTGCGTCGAGCTGTACCACAACGAACGTGTAAAAACGTTCTACAAGATGTTTATGGACCTCACGCTTTCCTTCTGGGCCAATATCTTTGCCCTCATGCGGAAGCATGAGTTCATCAAGACTGCCGACCCGGAAGTGCTGGCCTTCGAATACATCTCGTTCTACGGGAATCTGTTCATGGACTACTTCCTGGTCCGATACGGCAGGACATCGGGCTCGTTCCGCCAGGAATACCAGCAGGTAATCGAGCGACACACGGCGTTTATGGTGAACGCGATAAAACCTTAAGGAACCTTGAACGAAAAATGCTGCAGCTGTCAACGAAACTGGGGAAGCGGAATGAATCTGATACAGATCGCTGGAATTGCCATAGTTTTGATAGTCATAGCTGTAATGGGCGGGATGATCTTCGTTTCAATGGACATAATGAGTCATCTGGCCACAGGCAACGAAACTTTAAGCCCGGCCGGAACGCCGACAGGACGAGCGCTAGTCGTCTACGACCCTGGCGTCTCCGGAGCTGCGAAGAGCGCAGCAGTACAGATCGCCCGGAACCTGCAGTCGAAAGGATATACCATCGACCTGGCCGGAGTCAACAGTGAGAGCGCCGGAAACACATACGGCTACGACGTCATCGCCGTCGGCGGGCCGACGTATGGCGGCGTTCCGAGCAGGTCCATCACCGCCTTCCTGAAAGCGCTAAAGCCGACGGACGATGCAAAGGTAGGCGTTTTTGCCACCGGGGGCTTTACATGGAACAGGACTGCTCCCTGGTACGAGCAAGACAAAATATCGATCACTGAGGGGGTCTCGGGGATATGGGAGGACAGCTCGCTGAGTAATCCGGTTGCCATCGAGGTAATCCGGGGAGACAAAGTCGACAGGGATAGCTCTGACTTCGTAGCAGCCATGCTGAGAGAGGAAAAATCGACTTGAACAAATCTTGCGCTGAGATAGGTGATTTGAATGAGTCTGTTGATGAATATACTGAAAATTGCGGGAATGGGTATCGTGTTGATCGTCGTGACAATTGCAGCTGGATACTGCTTCTTGCGCTTCGATATGATGAGCTATACGGCTACTAGCAGCGAGACCATGAGCCCTGCCGGAACCTCGGCGGGCAGTACTCTGGTGGTCTACGATCCCGGCCTATCCGGGGCGGCGAAGAATTCGGCCGTCGAAATTGCTGACGATCTTCGGTCGAAAGGGTACAGGGTAGACCTCGCCGGGGTCAGGAGCGGGACTGCCGGGAACGTATCCGGCTATAAATTCATCGCCGTCGTAGGCCCCGCGTACTGGGATAAGCTCGGTAGCGCTGCCCAGTCGTACCTGGAGAACCTGCATGCCTCGCCGGAGACAGAGGTCGGCGTTTTCGCTACGGGCATCATCGAGCCCGATAGCGCCGACCCAGCGTACATGCGCGAATTCGTGGCCCATCTGCCGGATGATAGCCCGGTCAAGGTCAAAGCGACGACGAAGCTGGTCACCGACTTCGGTGGTAGCTGCGCCAATCAGACGGCCGGCAGCGCCGACGGACAATGCGGCGACTTCGTGGCCGATCTCCTGCGCTAGAATATAATTCGCGCGAGCTTGGTATATGCCCATAACCCCCTAAAGGATTGGGTCATGATCGCCCTCAGCCTTACCCTGCTGGCTGCAGGTATACACCACATTGCAAATTGTCTACCGGTCGGCCGGTAGAATTAAGTATTTGTAGGGTAAGACGTTATCTACCGGCCGACCGGTAGAAGTACCGAAAGACGAGATATCAAAAAAGGCATGGTTGACATGGCAGAAGACGACCAACGTATAAAAAACGTACCACATGGTCCGGCTATCGAGAGGACGACGAGGGAACGGATCCTCGACGCCGCCCTAGATCTCTTTGCTGAAAAGGGGTTCGACGCTGTATCCCTGCGGGAGATAGCGGAGGTAGCAGGCGTTAGAAAGGCGACGCTGTACTACTACTTCACCACCAAGGACGAGATACTCGAGAAGATCTTCGAGTACTCCGGAGAGCGATGGCTGAACAGCCAAGCGAGGAAATGGCCACAGGGCGGGGAATTCGAAGAGATCATCACCTCGCTAGGCCTGGAGGGATTCATGACCATGGCAGAGGGCGTGTTCACTGGCTGGGTGGAAGACCCACGGGTGGAGAAGATGATGAGAATCGTCTTCGTCGAGCTGTACCATAACGATCAGGTGAGAAAGGGCTTGCGAGAGATGCTGGACGACGGCGGCTACGCCTTCTTCGAGGCGGGTTTCGCCACCATGGCAAAGCACAAGCTCATTAAGCCCTACGATCCGAAAGTGCTGGCCCTGGAGTACATCTCGTTCTACATGAACGCCTTCACAGACTACTTCCTCATACGGTACGGAAGCACGTCGGGCTCGTTCATCCAGGAGTACAGCGCCCGGATCAAAGAGCACACCAAGTTCATGACGAACTCGATAAAGCCATGAAGGCGGCAAAGGGCAAATAGATCAGATTTGGCCGGAATTGGGAGGAAGTCGTATGAAATTGATTGCAGTAGTGGGAATAGTCGTAGGGATAGCAATTGCAGCCATTATCGTGGTGATAGTCGCCGCATGGGCCCTAGTCGATCTACACCTCATGAGCTACACGGCCACAGGCAGCGAGACCCTGAGCCCGACCGGAGCGGCCGCCGGAAATGCGCTCGTAGCCTACGATCCCGGCATCACGGGAGAGGCCAGGAGTGCGGCGACGGACATTGCGGACGATCTGCGATCTCGAGGCTATAAGGTAGAGCTGGCGGGCATCAAGAGCGCTACTGCTGCTAACGTATCGGGCTACGATGTGATCATAGTGGGCGGGCCGATGTACGACGGCGCGGTGATCAGTACTGTCGAGACCTATCTGAAGGCACTGACGCCGCAGAGGGATGCAAAGCTGGGCGTCTTCGGAACGACTGGCTGGGGCGAGATCGAAGATGCCAATATAGCGGGGCTGGAAGCGCAGGTCAATTCGTCCTCGAACCTCAACGCACTGGACCAAAGAACCGCCACGAAAACGATTCGCTCGGGCAACAACTTCAGCGTCGACTGCGGGAACTTAGTTTCCGCTGTGCTACAATAGGAAGGTTATAATGAGCTGGCTGTATGCATTGAAACCGCAGAAGGATCGGGCCCTCCAGCCAGTAAGTCACGCTCTGCTACAGCTGGGGGCGACCCCGAACGCGGTCACCACCGCCGGGTTGCTGGTATCGGTGATCGCCGGGTTGCTCGCGGCGTCCGGCCAGCTGTATACCGGGATCATCTTATTTATGGTTGGCGCGTGCTTCGATGCGGTGGACGGCTCGCTGGCCAGGACAGGCGGGCGTTGCAGCGAGTTCGGACGGTACTATGATAGTGTCTGCGACAGGCTTTCTGAGCTGGCCTTCGTTACCGGTGCTGTTGCTGGAGGGGCTTCCGCTACGGCCTTCATGGTCGTGGCAGGCTCGGTGCTCCTTATGGCCTCGAGAGTGCATAGGCACAGGAAAGGCCTGAGCTCGGACGCTGCTATGTTTGGCAGGCCTGAGAGGCTGGCGCTCCTGATCGTGGGGCTGCTGACCCCGGATCCTTGGGGCGTGATCCTGTTTGGTGTGGCCGGTTTCCTGTGTGTCATCTCATCCGTGCAGCTCCTGGCGATAGGCGGGGGGAGAGGATAGCTCGCGCTCCGACCTGCAAGCCCGGTAGATGAGAAGCGGCTATCGAACTTCGGACTTATTCTTAAGCCTACCTACCAAACGGTAGGTATAAGTACCAGGATAGCAATGAGTCAATACACGATACCTACCTAACGGTAGGTAGAATTCTGTTGACAGACGCTGAAGAAGGTAAGAAAAATGGCTGGAACGAATAGCGACTCGGACAAAATATCACATTGCGACAACGACGAAAAAGACACCCGGGAAAAGATTCTGGACGCTGCCATCGATCTCTTCGCCCGAAAGGGATTCGACACAGTCACCATGCAGGAAATCGCCGACGCGGTGAGCATCAAGAAGGCATCTTTATACTATCACTATACCAGCAAAGAAGAGATACTCGAAAAAATTCTGAGATACCCCAACATCAGGCTGGCGAGCATTCAGGAGGACATGGGGCTTCAGATCGACGGATCCGAGGAGCGGATCGTATCGATGGGGCTGGAGGACAGCATAGCCATGGCCGATGACCTGTCCATGAGACTGATGGAAGACCCCCGCATGGAGAAGATCATGAGGATCCTCTACATCGAACTATACCGCAACGATCAGGTGAAACAGTTCTATTCGCGGTCCATGAACTACAAGCACTCGATGTGCGCCTCGCTCTTCGCCACCCTGAGAAAGCATAAGCTCATCAAGCCCTACGATCCGGAGATGCTAGCCCGGGAATACCTATCGTTCTACTCGGACGCCTCGACCGAGTACTTTCTTTTCAACTACGGCAAGACAGCTGGCTCGTTCCGCCAAGAGTACAAGGAACGCATCGAACAACACAACGCGTTCATAATAAACGCGTTAAAACCGTGAGGATGGTATGAAAGAATGAAGACAACGATCTATTACTTTTCCGGCACAGGCAACTCCCTGCACGCCGCGAGGACGATTGCCAGGCAACTGCCAGATTGCAGACTGGTAAACATCGCCAACCTAGCGGGCCAGCCCAAGGACCAGCCCATGATCGAGGAATCCGACGACCTCGTTGGATTCGTCTTCCCAGTCTACTACTGGGACATGCCCGACTTCGTCCGGAGCTTCCTGGAGAAAATCTCGTTCTCCGGCACACCGTACATCTTCGTCGTCGCGACGATGGGGGCCCTCCCAGGCAACACACTCGTCAACTTCAAAACCCTGATCGAGCAAAAAGGGCAGGAGCTCTCTGCCGGCTTCACAGTGATCATGCCGGACAACGCGTACGTGGGCCATTACATGGGCATGAATCACATCACGCCTCCACGGAAACGTGAGCCGATGCTAGATAGGGCAGAACAGAACCTCAAGGCGATCGCCGATCAAGTGACAAGACGCGACCCGGCCCCCGTCAAGGCCAGGTTCACGACATTCAAGAGAACCGTAATATGGGAGACGAACCTAGTGAACAGGGTATACGGGCTGCCGAAAAGACTACACGCCACGGCAGCATGTGCCCGATGCGGGGCCTGCAGCCGCATATGCCCGACGAGCAACATCACCATCTCAGCGAGGAAAGTGGAATGGGACTCAAAATGTGCCTTGTGTCTCGCGTGCTTCCATTGGTGTCCGCAGAACGCCGTCCAGGTAGATAAAAAAACACCCCGCATCGCCCGCTACCACCACCCGGATGTCAGCCTGAAAGACATGTATGTCAGGTGACTGCTCCCACAGTTAAAGCTTGTGGGCTTCTACGCTTTCGCGACAGACTGCAATCCCAGTCTGAGAATGTTCACTGCTGCGTTCTCATCCCTATCCATGACGAGGCCGCAACAAGGACATTCGTGTGCGCGGTCTTTCAGTTCCTTCTTGAC
>DATHCY010000038.1:0-8295 GCA_035319305.1 Methanocella sp. | reverse complement strand
ATGCTGATCACGGTTACCAGGTACAAGGCTGAGAGTGCTGGTACTATTGTGGCTTTGGTCAATCCCGCCTACACGTCGAAACTATGCTCGAGGTGCGGTTTGTTGGTAGAGAGACTGTCAGATCGCGTGCATGAATGTCCGGGTTGCGGTCTTGTCATGGGTAGAGATGAGAACGCAGCGGTGAACATTCTCAGACTGGGATTGCAGTCTGTCGGTATCAGAACCGTAGAAGCCCACGGACTTTAGCCCGCGGGAGCAGTCACGTCATCATAATGTAATTGTATACTCGATTGGAGGTCAGGTCATGGTTTTGTGTTCAAATTGCGGGGCTGAAGTACCCTCGGATGCGCAGTTCTGCCCTAAGTGCGGCAGTCCAACGGCGCCGCTGCCAGGGAGTGACTGGCGGGAAAAACGGAGGGAGTACCGGGCATTCCGGAGGTCATACCGTTGGAACCTGCAATGGTCGCCTGAATGGGGCCTGATCAACGCAGTATTTGTCGGACTGCTAGTCATATATGCCGGCTCGATCATGTACCTCGCGTCCGCAGGCTTGAGCTCTCTCATCACTTGGTCGAACTTCTGGGCATGGCTGCTCATCGGCCTGGGCGGACTCATGTTCCTGCGCAGCGTGGCCCGGTTCGTCATTGGCGGCCGACGACATTGGTACGGGGACATCATCGGCGGGTTGATTCTGATGATTATAGGGGCGGCGGCACTGGCCAGCTGGACACGCTATATCTGGGTCATCATGATCGTTGCCGGAGGGGTGATCATCATCTTGGCAGGACTGGTCAACTACCTGTTAATAAAAAGATAAAAAAAATTCCGGGTCGAGATCCCATGGGCAAACTTCCTACAAGCCAATGACATTAGTAGTTAGTAATTGACTTTTAGTGCTATTTCATAGATTTGACCCGTTTGTACAGGGTTCTTTATATGGTCGCCTGTAAGGTAAACTATAAATATTTTTATGAACTATATTCATTAAACGAACACTGTTTATTTAAGAGTGGTTAAATGCACACGTGCAATCGCAGGGCGAGAGAAAAGGAGCACCGTCGGCAGGATATCCTTCGCATTGCAAGAGACCTCTTTTTCTCCCGGGGCTATGATGGCGTCACTATGGAGGACGTTGCCGTGGCCACTGAGCTTTCTACTGGCACACTATACTTGTACTTCAAGAACAAGGATGCCCTGTTTTATGCTGTGGTCCTGAAAGGTGTCCGGACGCTCAACGAAATGTTCCAGAGGGACGTGCAAAACGGGGGCAATGGTGCCGACAAGCTGCGTAGGATCGGGGCGTCGTACCTGGAATTTTACCGGCTGTTCCCGGGACAGTTCCGGGCTATCATGGAAATGCAGTCAAGGGTTTTACCCGCAGACGAGGAGAGCGTGGTAAAAATCGATATGGTAATCGGCGAGAACCTGCACGGAATCCTATGTCCCTGCATTGCCGAAGGCATAAGGGACGGCAGCCTGCACAGCGACCTTGATCCTCTGCAAACCGCCCTGTTCATGATCATTTCTATACAAAGCGTCGTCTGCCTGATGCCGCTCCAGGAAGCAGCGTTCATCCGGGGGGGAATTTCCCGCGAAACCTTCGCGGCATACTCTATGGACCTATTGATCAAGTCGATATCGACCGATCGGCACAATTCTACCAGGGTGAAGAGATGAAGACGTTAATCATATGCGAATCGATACATAACGGTGACACCCGGAAGATCGTAGAAGCGATGGTAAACGACCTCAATGTCGTGGTGAAACGTCCCGCCGAAGTTGACGCGGTCAGGCTTCGAGAGTATGACCTCACAGGATTCGGGTCAGGCCTCCACAACGGGAAACTGCACCCTCACCTGTTAAAGCTGGCGCAAAACATGTCTATGGTCGGAAAGGCGGCTTTCGTCTTCTCGACGTCTAGCATACCATGAGCCAGGTAAAGCATGATCAGCTAAAAAAATTGTTGGTGTTGAAAGGTTTTCGTGTCATGGGCGATTTTAACTGCAAGGGCTGGAATACCTATGGCAGGAAGCGCCACTCGGAGGGAGAATGAGAGCCGCCCAGACGCGAAAGACCTTGAAACGCCCATACATTTGTAAAGGATTTGGAAGGTAAGTGTAATGGAGACAACTCTATGAGCTCTATTCTTGAACTCATCAAGCAACGGCAATCAGCCCGCGCCACATTCGACCCGCAGCGACCGGTGGGGAATGACGACCTGGCAGAGATCGTCGAGGCGGCACGGTGGGCTCCAACGGCCCACAACATGCAGAACTTCGAGATACTGATAGTCGATGACCCCGTTGTCCTGAAGAAGATCGGTCAGATCAAAGGCTCCTTGTCCGCGGACTTTCTCCGGGAGAACTATCGGCAAACGTCGTTCTCGGAAAAAGAGTTTCTCCAGAAGAAGGTCGGCGCGCTGTGTACAGATTTCCCGCCGGACTGGCTGGACATGGCCAAGGTGGACGAGGTAGTTCGTCGCGGCCCATCATCGCTGGAGTTCCTCATTCGTGGCAGTCCGACACTCCTGATCGTGACCTGGGACCCGCGGCAGCGGGCGCCGAATCCCGGGGGCCACTTGACGACTCCCTGCGACGACCTGAGCATGATGAGCCTCGGTTGTGTAATGGAGAATATGTGGCTCATGGCACAATCCCTGGGCATCGGCTTCACGATCATGATCTTCTTCAGCGAGAAGCAGATCGAGAGTGATCTCAGGCAGGCCCTCGGCATTCCGGAGCACCTGAAGATCGCCTTCGCCGCCCGCCTCGGATACCCTGTCACGAACTCCAGGTATATCAGAGTACGCCGGGACCAGGAGACGTTCATTCACCACAACCAGTACGGTAACAGAGGCCTCGACCGATCCCCCATAACAAGGAGCTGATAAATATAGAATCGGTTAATAATCCGTCTCAAAGTAACTAATAATCGGCGATTAGACTGAGGTTAGTCTATATTCAACACAGCAACTTTTTAGCTAAATCATAATGATATTTCACGAAGCAGCTGTGTTCGATCATGGTCGTTGTGTTAAAGCAGTCCGCCAAGTTATGGCCGATGGCGAAGGATCCGTGGCCCCGGTTGAGCACGCCTTTGTATTTCCCGCCTGAGAATATTTTCCCGATGTTATCATACAATTCTTGCGATCCGGTAACTCCTTCCACGATGGGGATGGCGCCTAGGAATGGGAGGCCTTCGCTGTCAAGGGGTACCACTTCGGACTGTTGCAGCAGCGATTCCACGATCCCGAACCGGGGATGGGCGTGGATTACCGCTCTTGCGCCGGTCGCCAGATAGATCGCCCGATGGCTGGGTGTCTCGGTGGAAGCCAGCTCGTCTTCCTCGGACGGGCGCAGGCCAACCTCTATGACATCTTCCGGGCCTCTAATTTCCCCCAGCATGACGCCGGTACGCTTGATTATGAGACCGCGCCTGGTTCGCACGCTGATGTTTCCAAACCGGGAGCTGATCAGCCCCGAATCGTCCAGTTTTTTACCCCATAGGGCTATCTCACGCCACATTAGAGTAGGATAAGCAGCCATATGTTTATAAATATGCTCATTCCGTTAAATATAATATGCCTGCTGTGGTCATATTCCACCGGAAATTCAGGGGTTATGGGCTGTGAACCTTCCGAGTGATAACGGGTTAGATTTGCATGTGAAGGCGTGGAAGAAGGAGTATTCAAGCGCTATTTGGAAGGGACCCTGTGATGTTAGTCCTGTGAAGAGCGTGGTTCCTGTCGGGGCGAGGATCTTGGATGTGGGGTGTGGCAGCGGTAAGATTTTGTCCCCGCTGGCTAGGGCAGGCTATCGTGTTGCAGGCGTGGATGTGGCGAGGGAGGGGTTGCTGATGGTGCGAGATGGCGGGGGTTGTCTGGTGGAGGGCGATGCCAGGTGCCTGCCGTTTAAGGATTGTGTCTTTGACGCGGTGGTCTGTTATGATGTTCTGCAGCATCTTTATGTTCGGGAGAGGGGGCGGGCTGTCGATGAAATCCTAAGGGTTTTGGTTCTGGGGGGGAGGGTGTTTGTGGAGGGGTTTGGCCGGCGGGATATGAGATATGGTGGTGTCGAGGTGGAGCCTCACACGTTCGTGCGGGGGAGTAGTATTATCTATCATTATTTCTCTGAGGCGGAGCTGGTGGAGTTGTTTAAGGCTGTGGATCCGGTTGTTGACAGTCGCCTGACGCGGAAGGTGTTTCGTGGCGACGAATACTTTCGCCACAGGCTTTTCGCGACAGGGACTAAGAAGTAGCCAATTGTATTCCAACCATTAGTTTACGTATAGTAAGTTTTATCATTTTATTTAATAATCGAGCGGTTAAACGAGTCAAACCCCTCATAAAAGATAGATTTTAAATACGATCGTGGTAAACTGTATGTTGATTTTCGCAGGTGACCTGTCATATGGACGCTTTAAGCGGCCTTTATAGCCTTACAGGCGTATCGGACCCGCTACATCTGGGGATAGGGGTACTGGTTGCCCTGGTGCTGGGAGGAGGCTTCGCAATGCTGATACTCGAGGTCGGCAGAATACTCCTCGAGTATTCTGGACGAGGCGCGACAGCGCAGGCACCCCCGGTACAGAAGGTAATCCACAAGCCAACTCCTCCACCTACACCGAAGGCTCCGGAGGCAGCCCCGTATGAGGCGGAAAAGCAGATAATAGAAGCGCCGCCTGAGACGGTGGAGGTCGTAAAACAGCCTGCCGCACCCATCGTCGACGTCGTTAAGAGAACCCTGAAGGATAGCATGCTGACGATGGAAAAGAAATACAGGCTTAACGCGATCACGCTTGCCACCTCGGACGGCCTGGTCATTGCCTCCACCCTAAGCGAGCCTGACCAGGAGGCGGCCGTGTACTCCAGCAAGTTCAACGAGCTATACAGAGACAGCCCGGCCGATCAATATACGGTATACGGCAAGGACGTCTACCTATATCTGACGGAAAGCTCGGGCAATAAAGTGATCGGCATAGCCCATCGGCCGGTCATGCTGGCCAACGAAGAGATCACAGGACTTCAGGAGGACACCCGCAAGATCATCGACAAATTTGCCCCGGGCATCAAAAAACACTGATTTTCCCGCCCGGGCAGAAAGGTATTATGCTCGCGCCAGGATAACTTCGCAGAGGAAACATGTCCTGCATCGAAGCGGTCACTTTTGATCTATGGTTTACGCTCATCGCTCATGATGAATACTATGACGACAGACTCCGGAATGCGCGCACAACGGGGATCAGGAAGGCGCTGCAAAAAGTAGGCGTCGAAGTCAGGGACGACGTGATCACAAGGGCGTTCCAGGATTCCGAAATGACACTGCAGAACGTGTGGTCCCTGAACCACGATCTGGACACTCCGGATCAGGCAAAAATTTTACTACGCTCAATAGGCATCGAGACATCCCCCGAAGTCGTCGCCGCAATCGAAACACCTTACGCAAACGCGGTCCTCGAAGTCGAGCCATACCTGGTGAGCGGCGCCATAGAAACTCTGGAAGCGCTACAGCACGCCGGCAACAGACTGGCGCTGATATCAAACACCGGGCGCACTCCAGGAAGAGCCATGCGACAGATCATGCGGCGACTAGGCATCCTCGACTTCTTCGAAGTGACAACATTCTCCAACGAGGTGGGCTACCTCAAACCCGACGGCCGCATCTTCGCCGAAACGCTGCGCCGCCTCGGAGTTCCGCCCGGTAACGCTGTCCACGTTGGAGATCACCAAGTGCTAGATGTGCAGGGCTCGAAGGAACATGGCATGCGGTGCGTCCACATGACACGCTACGCCCCCGCTTGCAACGGCAAGTATGCGCCAGATAGATCGATCGAGAGCCTGCGACAGCTTCCTGAAGTGATCCACAGACTTAAGGATGGCCGGCCTTGAAATCATATTGCCTAAGGAGCCTTCTATGCCCATAGACACGATCACATTCGACGTCTGGAACACCCTCATAGTGCACGAATACTACGACGATCGGCTGAAAATACACCGCATGAAGAGCATCCATAGCGCGCTGAACCACCGCGGTTACGAGGTATCATGGGAGCAGACGGCCCGAGCCTATGACTATACCGAAGAGTGCCTAACTACCGTGTGGAAGAACGAACGTGATATCAGCAACGACAGCCATCTGGCGCTGTTCATAGAGGGGCTTGGCATGGAAGCCGACGATAGCCTAACCGAGATCATCCGAGAACCTTATAATCACGCATTGCTGCATTTCCCCCCGAAAATGGTAGACGGCGCCCGCGATCTGCTAGCATCGCTGAGTGATAGCGGATACAAGATAGGGTTAATATCGAATACTGGCAGGACGCCGGGGAAAGTAATGAGAAAGGTGCTGGACAGCCACGGAGTCACCCCTTACTTCTCGACGATGATCTTCTCAGACGAAACCGGGTATATCAAACCGAACCGGCGCATATTCGAGAAGGCTATAGCCAGCATAGGCTCTATTCCAGAACGTACGGTTCATATAGGCGATCACCCCCTGCTGGACATCTACGGTGCCCGAGCATGCAATTATAAAGCGATCCTCTTCACAAAATACACGGCAAATTTCACGAAATACGCGTCCCGCTACTACAGCGCCAACGGACGTGTATCAGATCCGGACTTCACCGTGGAAGAACTGTCCGGGATCAATGATGCGCTGGCCAGCCTCAACGCAGAAAAGTAAATATCGGAAAAGTAAATATAAGGGGGGGACAGGAGACCTCCAGTATGGACATAGACCTGCGTTCCACCATGGACATACAGATCACCGCGCTCGAATGGATGCCCTTCAAGGAAGGCTATCTGAAGTACTACGCTGACGTCGGCGAGGACGTGTTTCTCGAGCAGCTTCCCGACGGCCTTCTCAGCGTCACACCAAAGAAGTACAATGAGCGGGTTTTAGCTGAGCTGGACTACCCACTGAGCAAGGTATACTGCGGCGATAACCCTCTGCTGTTAAAGCTCAGGGATTACTACCGCCACTGCTGGGTCCTGAAATTGCAGGACCCATACATCTCGCTGATCATCACAATTTTAACACAAAACAAGACCGCTGACAGCGCACGCAAGACGTTCCACCGCCTGCAACACCGGTACAAGGGTATCGACGTTCATAAGATGGCTCTGGCCGATAAAAACGAGCTGGAAGACCTAATCCGAACGTCCGGACCGTACAAGGCGGACTTCATCATCCGAAGTTCCCAGCAGATCATCGAACGATACGGAGGAAGCATCGAATGGATGCGCACCGCCTCCGTCAGAGAAGCTCGGGAGGCGCTGCTTAGCCTGTACGGAGTCGGCCCTAAGACCGCGGACTGCGTACTTTTATTCAGCCTGGGCCATAATGTCGTCCCGGTGGACACGCATATCTGCCGGGTCTCCGAGAGGACCGGTCTCAGCACCGCGACAGGCGACACCGAGGCGGCAAAAAGGAAAGTCAAAGAGGATCTGGAGCTGAGAAGGAGGATCCCCGGCATGGCCCATCTGCTAATTATCAACCTCGGCAGGGACTACTGCAAGGCAACGCTACCGCTCCACCATGCCTGTCCAGTGGGGGACATATGCCCGAAAAGAGGCTTCGCCAAGGAAGTAAAGCTCTTCGACGAGGATTAAAGATGGCCGAGAAACACGAAGGATCCGTGATCGTAGGCATCGACGAGGCGGGCCGCGGGCCCGTAATCGGCCCTTTAGTTGTATGCGGCGTCTCCGTCCAGGAGCAACTATTACCCTCGATCGAGGCTATGGGCCTGAAGGACTCTAAAAAGCTCACCCCCAAAAAAAGGGAGAAATTCGCCATCACCCTGAAGGAAGCAACACGCTATGAGCTGGCAATTCTTATGCCCCACGAAATCGATGCCAGATCAGATTCTAAGGAGACGCTGAACCAACTGGAAGTTCAGTGTTTCGCCAGAATAATCCGATCGTTAAAACCGACGATCGCATACCTGGACGCGTGCGACGTGAACGCAGAGCGGTTCGGGATCAACGTGAAAAAGCTGGCGGGCTTCGAGCTGGACATAGTCTCCGCCCACGAGGCCGACAGCAAGTACCCCATCGTCTCAGCCGCATCGATCATCGCTAAAGTGCACCGGGACGCCCTGATAAAAGAGATCTCGGATCAGATGGGCGAGAATGTAGGCAGCGGATATCCAACCGATCCTGTCACGATCACTTTTCTGAAAAGCTATTTTATGGAGCACAAGCGCCTGCCCGACTGCGCCCGCAAATCGTGGAAGACAGCGCGAGACGTCATCGCAGACTGTCTGCAGGCACGGTTGTTTCAGTATGACTGAACC
>DATHCY010000037.1:0-6704 GCA_035319305.1 Methanocella sp. | reverse complement strand
ACATGTTCATACGCGACCGGTTTCAGGGATGAATAATGGAATCTGTCACAGTAAAGGCACCGGCCACATCCGCAAATTTAGGATCGGGGTTTGATGTCATGGGGATAGCGCTGGAAAGCCCCTGCGATACCATCAAGGTAGAAAAAGCAGATGAACTGTCAATTTCGATCCAGGGTACCGGCTCCGCCGGAATCCCCGTGGACCCGGAGAAAAATACCGCCGGCATCGTCGCCCTTACGATGGAAAAAAAGGTGAAGATCACCATAATGAGCGGCATACGGCCTGGTAGCGGACTTGGAAGCAGTGCAGCGCCTGCCGCCGGTACAGCAGTCGCCATCAATGAGCTCTTCTCCATGGGACATACCCGGGAAGAACTGGTCTGGATCGCAGCGAAAGGTGAGATTGTCGCCGCCGGGATCATGCACGCCGATAACGTAGCCCCATGTATTATGGGCGATCTGACGATCGTATGCAATCGTTATGTCGAACATGTGGAACTGCCGCAGATGGGCGTTGTGGCTATACTTCCCGAACTGGTGATTAGCACTATGATGGCTAGGAGCATTTTACCCCGGGAGATACCCCTGCAGGAGATGGTGCTGAACGTCGGCAAAGCGTCGATGCTGATGGCAGGGGTTATCAAGAAAGACCCGACGATGATCGGACGCTCCCTATCAGATACATTCAACGAACAATACCGATCGCCGCTCATCAAGGGATATGGTGCGGTGAGAGAAGCGGCGATCAACGCTGGTGCCTACGGGGTAGCTATCAGCGGCTCCGGCCCGGCGATGCTTGCGTTATGCCCGAATGATCGGGCGTCTGAGATTGCCGTGTCCATGAGAAGGACGTTTGACGAGGTGGGAATCGCCTCAGAGACATACGTCACTGGTATTGGAAAAGGAGTACAGATCATTGATAAGCAGTAAGTAATGTCAGGAGAAATACAAGCAATACGAGGTGGTGTACTATGATAAGAAAGATTATTTCAGGCTTGGTTATCGCAACGGGGATTGCCATTGTGGTGGTCGTTATCGGCATCTTCGCCCTTTATCTATGGATAGATAACGGCACAGCCACAAAGATTATCCATGAGCTGCAACCGACGCCTTATGTGACGACCCTCCCTGCGCCGTCAGCCACATCAGAAGATACAGCAGGTGGCGACTCTGCAGCAAGCTCCAACAACGAAGCTGAGGCCGGGAATATCAGTGGCGAGATGGTGGGCCATGGCACGGACAGTGACACGTATAACCGTGGCGATACAGCGAAATGTTACGTGGAAGTGAAGAACACGGGTGACGCTACCATTAACCGGGTAATCGTCGATGTCGATGTGTACAAGTCCGTATGGGGCGTAATGATCAAAGCGATCGACAACCAGAGCTACGTAAAGGATGATCAGAATATAGCGCCTGGTGAGACCGGTCGAGTAGAGATCGCTATACCAATACCGGACGAATACGATGGTATGTCGACGACAGGCGATTATCGCTTCGATGTCAGCGTGATCGTGGGTGACAGGAAGATCGGCAGCTTCAGCGAGAAGGTAAAAGTAACATGACCGCCCCCACGGCAAAAACCCGTGGGCTTCTACGATCCTTAGCCCGGTCCTTAGCCGACAGATTCTAATCCGTCCCTGAGTGTGGCTACGCTAGACAGATTCTAATCCGTCCCTGAGTGTGGCTACGCTATATTGTAGGGTTAAGGTGATTAATTTGGACTGAAGATTTTTTCTGTGAGTGGTATGAAGTTAAACAGGACAGACATTCGAATAGCAGGGGCACTGGTAATAATTGTCGTTGGGGTTTTCTGGGCCTTGGCAGCGGGAGGCTTTGCTATGGATCACGTAAGTCCGCAGCGTAGTATTCAGGTCCAGGCGCCGGATATCGGTCCGAGCGCATATCCGCCGGTGCCGAGTATGACGACTGCGCCGGTCATTTCAATCGGAACAAGTGCGGCTCCCGCGCCGTCAGTAATCGCGGCGCCTGCTCAGCTCGATGCGATGGCTGCTGATCCGCAGAAGGTGTCGGGACAGCTGGTGGACTATGGCACGAGCAGGGATTCGTTCCGGAGAGGTGAGAAGGCCACAGGCTATATGACGATCAAGAATACGGGAAACACCGTGATCAACGATGTAACTGCGTCGGTTTCCGCAGGCAGGTCCGTCCCGGTGATCGGGAGCGTAAGGGTCGGCAGCATGGACTATCCGTTTACCGGACTGGACATCCAGCCTGGCGAGATCAAGCGTGTCGAGTTTTCGGTTGATATACCGAGCGAGTACAAAGGAGTATCCACGGCAGGAGATTATACGCTGTCTGTATCAGTTAAGACGGGGGATGTTGCTATTGGAAGCTTTTCTCGGAACTTGAAGGTAACCTGAGATGGCTGGTCGATCCCATTTTTATTCTGCAGCAGATGGCATGGCAGGCAGGAGCGAGCTTTTCCCATTGGGGACGACCATTATTTCTGCTTTCGTCATGCCTGCCGTGCGATATTTCGATAATGATTATAAAAGTAACATGAATATGTTGTCACGGTGATCTTTTGACTGAAAGGGTGGTTATAGCCCCGACTACCCGGAATGAGGGCCATGGCAAGTTTGTCCTCGAGGTGGACGAGGAGGGCATTGTGACGAAGGGCCACTTTTTAAGCCTGGTGATCGTACGGGGATTTGAGAAGTTCTTGGTGGGCAGGGCCATGGAGTTTGCGCCTGTGGCGACCAGCAGGTTTTGCGGGCTATGCCCCCCAACCCACGCTACGGCGTCGTCGGAGGCCGTGGAAAACTCTATAGGGGTGTCCCCGCCGCCGACGGGCACGATGCTCCGGGAGTTGTGCAATCTGGGTAATCACCTGCACGATCACCCGCTGCAGCAGATCCTGATCCTCCCGGATTTCGTTAAAGATCCAGGGGAGCAGAAGGAGGCGCTTATTCGCATACAGAAGATGAGAAAGATTGGACAGAACATCTGTGAGGTGGTTGGAGGCGAAGCGATCCATTCGCCGTATATCAGGGTGGGGGGTATGGCTAGGAATATCAGCGAGGCTGCACGTCACAAGTTGTTGGATTCGCTGTCTGCATTTGGGAAGATCTGGGAGGAGCAGCGTCCGTTCATGGAAAAGGCTATCGAAGCTTCGGACGTGCCCGCAGGGCTCGGCGCACATGATATGCCCATGATGGCTACCGACCTGATCTACGGGCGATCGGATGTTTTCAGGCGGGAATATTATCCATGCTATTCTGAAATGCTGCCGGTCCAGTACTATGGGGAGGATATAGGGGTAGAAGCCTGCACGATCATACCCATGATCAATGGTGCTCCGGTCGAGGTCGGACCCAGGGCGAGGTTATGGAAGTATATGGGCTACAGGGAGAGGGGGGCGATGGCGATCAACTTCGCTAGATTTGCGGAGATCACGATGCGTATGAACCGGGCTAGATGTATATTGGAATCTCTCAATACCACGGCACGGACAATCAACAGGCCGGTGACGAATGGCTCTGGGAAGCTGGGCATCGGCGTTAACGAGGCGCCACGGGGCACCAATGTACATATGGCCTGGGTGGAGGATGGCCGGATCACCGGTTATAAGGCCATGCCAGCAACCATGTGGAGCACGCCGGCCATCGGCAGGTCTGCGGAGGGATTCCACCACAGATGGGCACAGTGGGTAATGCGGGCGTACGATCCGTGCATCTCCTGTGCCACCCACTATATTATACTCCGTGAAGGAAGAGTTGTTGAAAGATACTCTGACAGGGAGGGGGGGTCCTATGGGCAGGCCTGAGTTCGCATATCTCCATCTTTCCGCATGCTCTGGCTGCGAGATATCGTTCCTGGACAACTATGAGCGGCTGATTGAGATGATGGACATGGTCGACTTCAAGTACATGACGATACTGATGGATGCCACGGAAATACCTGAAGTGGACATCGTTTTCATCGATGGCGCCGCATGTCTGCAGTCGAAGGAAAGTATGGAGGCGTTGCGGACCGCACGAAAGAACGCCAGATACCTGGTCGCCTGGGGAGGGTGCTCCAGTACGGCGACCATTAACAGCTTCTCACGCGGCGGGCAGATGCCCCAGCCCCAGCATGAGTCATTTCCCGCGATCAGCAAGCTGGTCAAAGTGGATGCTTTTGTGCCTGGATGCCCTCCGGGACCGGAGATGGCCTATAGGATAATCAACGCCTTCGTCAAGGGGGACACAGACTACCTGAAATACCTGACTTCAGAGGGTATGGGAGGATTCTCATGCGGCTGCGATCTCCTCTCGAGGATCATTGGGAATTCACTGTGCATCGGCTGCGGTACCTGTGCGTTTTCCTGTCCGACGAGGGCGATCACTATGCCGCTCGGCCGGCCGAGCATCAACTGGGACCGGTGCGTCAAGTGTGGAGCGTGCTATGCTGGGTGCCCCCGGAGCTTTCAGCCTCTAGATCTGATGAACCGGATGATGGAGGAGTTATGACTTATGAGAACTTTGGCCGGTACAGGAGCCTTGTAACTGCGAAGTCTACCGAACTGGATATAGGGCTGGTGGCGCAGGATGGCGGTGTCGTCACGGGATTGCTATGCCACGCGCTCAAGACTGGCGAGATCGATGGCGCGGTCCTGACTCAGAAGCTTGACTCCGGTTGGATGCCGGCACAGTACGTGGCGACGACCCGGGAGGAGATATTAGGAGGCGCGGGCAGCATCTATGCGCTGTCGCCTAGCGTATTCCAGCTCAAGGATGCTGTTAGGGAGTACGCCCTGGAGAACGTCGCCTACGTAGGCCTCCCTTGCCAGGTAGTGGCGGTCCGCAAGATGCAACTGTACCCGTTCGGAGGGCGGTTTGTAGGGGATCGGGTCAGGCTGGTTATCGGCATTTTCTGCAGCGAGAACTTCCCGATCGAAGGCCTACGTAACATCGTCGAAGGCTATGGCAACATGCCCCTTGAAGAGGCAGACCGGATATACCTCTCGGGCGGCAAGGTGATGATCGAGGGCGAAAGCACGGCGGGAGTGCCCATCAAGAAGGCTGCCCTTTACGCTCAAGACGGCGATCACGTCTGCCCGGACCTGACCGCGGAATACGCTGATATCTCAGTCGGCTCGACCGGATCTGAGCCCGGCTGGAATACCGTCTTCGTACGGACAGGACGAGGAGAGAAGCTGTTCAACAGCGCCGTGGCCGAAGGCCTGATCGAGACCGGAGACATAGAGGCAGTGAAGCCGGGACCCAGTGCGCTGCAGAAGCTGGCGAAGACAAAGAAGACGACTGCGCAGAGCAATATCAAGAAGCGCGATCAACTCGGGCTTTTCGTCACTAAAAACATGTATTACTAGATTAATATTGGCGCCAGGCGGTCCTGAGAGATGATGATGACAAGAGCAACAGGACAACAGCAATTAATATAATATAGTTTATTTTTTGGGGGGAGGAGCTTTTTAGTGTCAAGAAGTCTATGTAATTTCTGGTACAAAAAGATATTGCTATTGCTAGTTTTTCCCCTATCGGTAAGTATTTATGGCTTAGAATTCAATCCATTTATTGGTGTTATACCCGGGCTGCCAGATTGCTGAACGCGTCTGAATGCCCGAAGCAACGGCAAGAAGGTGTTAAGCCTATCGAAGAAGTCTAACACCGTACAGTTGTCGAATACCGAATAGCATACGAATGCTAAGAAACAGTATCTGAAACCAAGAGAGAGGGTGTTCAAGCCCACTGAAACCTAGCAACGTACAGCTGTCGAATGCGGTATAGCTTAAGAATGCAACAATGCAGCAACAAAGGGGTGTGATCAAGAAATTGGCACCGTTAAATTTGTTGGATGCAGTGTAGCGGCTGCACAAGGTATTGCACAAGGGAATATGGCTGTGGCGAGGGAAATAACGCCGCAGCCTTTCAATTTCTTTCAAGATTTTTCATCGGGTGCATCCATTTCCGCCCGGATAACCATTATCACACGTATCGCCTGCCCTCCGTACACGTAATATCAGCAAGTCCGTGTTTGAAGCGGCAATCTATAAAATTATCGTGGGCGTTGAAATTTGTATGGCGGTATCATCGATGCCCGTGTATATTGCCCGATCGGATGCCGATTCGCCCCCGAAGCGCGTCGGCAAAATTTTATGGCTGACCTGCGACCCGACGATGATCATATTTCTCGTCACTGCAGTTCAAATAGCCCACGAAACCACGGCGGGCGATGACAATTTTGATGCGTCATGGACGAAGGATTACACTTCTTACGGTCTGCAGGCCGGATATAACGAGACCGTCCAGCATGCGGCAGGATTCATCCCGTTGACAGACTGCATCTTCGTCATTATAGGAGATACAGTAGCTTGGATGGGAGCGTTCAGAAATAGTACGAATACATCGCTATTCCTGCTAAAAGAGCGGACGGCTTCGGTAACGTCGTATCGGATAAAACTTCGGCGGAGATCGTGGGAAAATATCTGGCTCCGGCCTCCGGCGGCGGCTATTTCATGGCCGGTAGCAAATACAGTATGCTCGGTAATCTGAACCTAGGCGACAGCAATACCACCGGGGTTAGGCTGTTCAGGATCGGTGATATCAGGAGGAAAACATGGGAAGAACATCAGTCGGGGAACTTCGGGCTCGCAAACTTCAGCTGCAGTATAGCAGATACCCGACGGCGGCTATGCTGTCCTCGCGAGGGGCCAGGCAGTCTTCCTGGATTCCTTCGGCC
>DATHCY010000036.1:0-17810 GCA_035319305.1 Methanocella sp. | reverse complement strand
CCGATGCCGACCATCAGACCCTCCGGTCAGCAGCCATTAAGATCATTCGCGCCCTCGGCATAGAGGGTGGGTGCAACATTCAGTTCGCCTGGAGAGACGGTGATTACCGCATCGTCGAAGTCAACCCTCGCGTATCCCGATCGTCCGCCCTGGCCAGCAAGGCCACCGGCTACCCGATTGCGAGGATCGCGGCAAAGATCGCCATCGGCCTGCGGCTGGATGAGATCAAGAACAGGGTTACCATGGAAACCCCCGCTTCGTTCGAGCCGACCATAGACTACGTAGTGGTAAAGATCCCGAGATGGCCCTTCGACAAGTTCAAAACGGCGGATCCACATATCACCACCTCCATGAAGTCCACCGGCGAAGTCATGGCCATCGGGAGGTGCTATGAGGAAGCCCTGCAGAAGGCGCTCAACTCCCTTGATATCAGCGAGTTCTGGGGCCATGGCGGGTGGTCTAAGGATGAGATGGCAGAACTCCTACAGCACCCGACCCATGAGCGGATGTTTGTCATCTTCAAGGCGCTGCGCACCGGAGCCTTCACAGTCGAGGAGATCTCAAAGCTATCCAGCATCGACCCGTGGTTTGTCATCAAGATCAAGAACATCGTGGATCTAGCGGAGAAGCTCAAGACCGCCCCCCTGGATAGGGATATCATGCTCAGGGCCAAGCGCTTCGGGTTTACGGACGAGTGGATCGCCGGGCTCCGGAGCGTCACGCCCGAGGAGATCAGCGACCTGCGTCATAGGCTGAAGGTCATCCCGACATACAAGATGGTCGATACCTGTGCCGCCGAGTTTTCGGCGAAGACGCCTTACTACTACTCCACATACGAGGAAGAGTGCGAGCTATCCCCGTCAGATCGTAAAAAAGTGCTCATCATCGGCGCCGGCCCTATAAGGATAGGCCAAGGCATCGAGTTCGACTATTGTACGGTCCACGCGGTCGAAGCGTTACGACAGTCAGGGATCGAGGCCCATATCATCAACAACAACCCCGAGACAGTCTCCACCGACTTCGACACATCCGACAAGCTCTTCTTCGAGCCGATCACGCTGGAGCATGTGATGAATATCATCGAGAAGGAGAAGCCCCACGGTGTTATGGTCCAGTTCGGCGGCCAGACCTCGGTCAACATGGCGATCCCCCTCCAGATGGAACTGAACCGCCGTAAAGACCTGGAAACGATCATCATCGGCACCAGTCCGGACGACATGAACATCGCTGAAGATCGGGACCTATGGAGCCAGATGATGAAGGAACAGGGCATCCTGCAGCCGGACAGCGGCATCGCCTACTCTGTTGAGGAGGCGAAGACTGTGGCCAAGCGGATCGGTTACCCGATCCTAGTCAGGCCATCCTACGTGCTAGGGGGCCGGGCCATGGAGGTCGTGTACGACGAGGCCGACCTAGATCGGTATATGACAGAGGCGGTCAAAGTCAGTCGCAAGCATCCGGTGCTCATCGATGACTTCCTGGAGAACGCCACGGAGATCGACGTGGACGCGGTGAGCGATGGCAAAGAGGTGATGATCGGTGCAATCATGGAGCACATCGAGGAGGCCGGCATCCATTCAGGTGATTCGGCGTGCGTCATCCCACCCCAGTCGCTATCTGGGGATGTGCAGGATCAAGTGAGAGACATTGTCAAGAAGATCGCGCTATCACTTCGGGTCATCGGCTGCGTCAACATCCAGATGGCCTATAAAGACGGCAAAGTCTTTGTGTTAGAGGCAAACCCCAGGTCCTCGAGGACCATACCTTTTGTGAGTAAAGCGACAGGCGTGCCGCTGGCCAAGATCGCCGCGAAGGCGATCATCGGCTGCTCACTGAAGGATATGGGTTACACCGAAGAGCCGAAACCCACTCATGTATCCGTTAAAGAGGTCGTGCTGCCTTTCGATAAGCTGCCCGGGGCGGACCCGCTGCTGGGACCGGAAATGAAGTCCACCGGAGAGGTCATGGGCATAGATCGGGACTTTGGGAGAGCATATTTCAAGGCAGAACTATCGGCGTTCAATTCGCTGCCGCAGGAAGGCACCGTGTTCATCTCGGTTAGGGATGCGGACAAAGAACCCATGGTCAGGATCGCGAAGATCCTCCACGACAATGGCTTGAACCTAATCGGCACCGAAGGAACGAGAGCGTTCCTGGAGGCTCGCGGCATACCGGTCCAGTTCATCTGCAAGGTGCATGAGGGAAGTCCCAACGTAATCGATATGATAAGGGATGGCAAGGTTCATCTGGTGATCAATACTCCCACATCGAAGCTGGCGAGGATGGATGGTTTCCAAATCAGACGTGCTGCGGTCGACTACGAGGTTCCGTATGTGACCACTATCCAGGCCGCTAGGGCTTCAGCGGAGGCCATTAACGCCATGGGACGGCGCAAGCTCACAATTAAGTCCCTTAACGAATACCTATCCCTGGACAGGCCTGTGGCCCCAGTCATCGACGCCTGTAATAACCGAATCGATGGATAATAGAGAGCTCTTTCCTTTTAGGGTTTGATTTGAAGCCCCACGCTTTGCCCTCTAGATTTAGTCGTTTTTGAAGGGTTTCTTGTAATAGACGGACGATTGCCGCCGTATGCTGAGCTTATCACTGCCATATTACAGTAAAAACAAAAAGGATATGTACTTCCAGCTATAATTAATAACTAACGGCCGTGCAAACGGTCGGGGATTCATCGATTATGTATGCATCATGGATGAAGGTACCTGTGGCGACAGTTCTTTTTATCGGATCAGTTGCTATGCTTGTAGCCACCAACTCCCCCCTTAAAAGCCTGAACGGCACGCTGGGAGCTATCGTAGCAATGGCATGTATCGGATGCATGGTACTCTCGTTCACGCTTTATTCCAACCTCGATATAATTAGAAGACCCTGAAAACCTCCGCAACCCCTCATTAAAATCCATAGACTTCTATGGATAAACCCGTGGGAGCGGTCTCACAGGCAGGGCTATGATAATTAATCCAAAGATTTATCTTCTACCACATTATTTAACCGTGCAGAAGGGAGAAAGAAACTATGGTCAAGAAGGTCGTCTTAGCGTATTCCGGGGGCCTAGATACCTCCGTGTGCATCCCACTGCTCAAGGAGAACTACGGCTTCGACAAGGTCATCACCGTCACGGTTGACGTGGGTCAGCCCGCGAGGGAGATTGAGGCTGCGACGAAGAAGGCTGAGCTTATCTCGGACAGACACTATACCATCGACGCGAAGGACGAGTTTGTCCGTGACTACATCTTCCCCATGATCAAGGCGAACGCGATGTACGAAGGCTATGTCATAGGAACGAGCATGGCCCGGCCGCTTATCGCGAAGAAATGCGTGGAGGTCGCCCGCAAAGAAAAGGCCGATGCGTTCGGCCATGGTTGCACCGGCAAGGGCAACGATCAGCTGCGGTTCGAGGCCGTTTTCAGGCAGACCGACCTCTCCATCGTCGCGCCCATGCGGGATATGAACCTCACCCGGGAATGGGAAATCGAGTACGCTAAAAGGCACAAGATCCCCGTTTCAGCGACCAAGGTAAAGCCTTGGAGCGTGGACGAGAACATCTGGTCCCGAAGCATTGAAGGCGGCCGGCTTGAAGATCCGTCCTTCATACCTCCTGAGGACATCTATGAATGGACCCAGGATCCGCTTAAAGCTCCGGACCAACCCGAAACAGTCTCCATCAACTTTGACAAGGGAGTTCCAGTATCACTAAATGGCAAGAAGACTAATGGCGTCGATCTGATCCTGACGCTGCAGAAAATCGCCGGCAGACACGGTGTCGGCAGGACCGATATGATGGAAGATCGCGTTCTCGGCCTGAAGGCAAGGGAAAACTACGAACACCCCGCAGCGACAGTCCTTCTCACCGCACATAAGGACCTGGAAAGGTTCTGCCTAACAAGGGCTGAGCTAAAATTCAAAGAAACTGTGGACGCAGCCTGGGCCGAGCTAGGCTACATGGGCCTGATCGACGAGCCGCTGTTCACCGACTTGACCGCCTTCATTGACCGCACCCAAGAGCGTGTAAACGGCATCGTAAAGTTGAAGCTTTATAAGGGCGGCTGCATGGTCGTCGCCAGGGAGTCGCCGACGGCGTTGTACAGCGAAGAGCTAGTCTCGTTCGACGGCAAGACACTAAACCAAAAGGACGCGGAAGGGTACTGTAAATTCCACGGGTTCCAGTCCCGCCTGTATAAGAAGATGAAAAATAGCACAGAATCACAGTAACGCTTATAATAGAGTGTGTACTATACGCAAGTCACATCATGATTATTCAGGGAGAAATGAATATGGCAGAAGGTAAACAGGTAACCAGGTGCGTCTCATGTCAGATCAACCTGACAGGCGAGGGCGCAGCGCGGTTCAAATGCCCCATTTGCGGGACAGAAATGGGCCGGTGCGGGAAGTGCAGACAGCAATCCAACCCATACGTATGCCCGAAGTGCGGATTCCAGGGGCCGTGATCGATCATGGGAGCGGTAATGGCGGTTTTACGAGTTATGCCTGACAGTTCCGATAGGGATCTGAAGAAACTAGAGGAAAACTGTAGGATGGCGCTGCCAGAGAGCGCAAAGCTTCAGGGCGTCCAGATCAAGCCGATCGCGTTTGGCCTGAAGGCGTTAACACTTGCAGTGCTGGTTGATGATGCCGCGGGCGGTACGGAAGCGGTCGAGGAGGCGCTCTCCAAGGTCGAGGGCGTAGAGAGTATCAACGTGGAGCTAATGGACAGGGTCTGAACGATCCTGGCCTTTTCATCTGCCTATCCCTTGACCCGTTCTCACGAACATTATATATACTACAAGTAGTATCTTAAAATAAAATCGGGCTCTTAACTCAGGGGTAGAGTGCTACGTTCGCAACGTAGATGCCGCGGGTTCAATTCCCGCAGGGTCCACTACATTTTTAACAGGACTGCTCGCCCTAGAAATTATAAAAGTTCCCCGTTGCACCAGGTAATTTTAACCTCCCCCTACAGCCCGTATGGTATCTACCCCTAATACTGCAAGCTTTAAGTATTATGCCGTTACTGTCTCTTAATTGCATTCGAGGTGTCATCATCTATGGGTCGCAAGTCAAGACAAACAGGAATGCAGAAGCTGGCTAGGATCGCCATTCCGCTATTCCTCGTCATCATCATGCTCGCGTCGGCGATGTACTATTGTGTGAACAGCAAGAACTTCACGGGAGGTAATAACAGCACGCCCACCGTCCAGTTCAATTCCATCGTCGACGGAGTCAAAATTGCCCCGAATGGTGCCGACTATATACGTTATATTGATCTGAATGCAAGCCCTGAGGTCAGGAACTGGGCCATGAGCAACCTGAGCAACAGCCTCCCGAACCCTGACACGTTCGGCGCCCAGCCTCGTAAAGACATGTTCGTCGATTATCCCATGGGATACTTCGGCTCTTACAACGATCAGTGGGTGATGGTCACAGACTTCGGATCTGACTTCCAAAACATGAATTACAGCGAAACCACCTATCAGGGCGTTACACTCGAAACAATCGACGATAACTACTACACGTTCTCTCAAACCTGGCCTGTGATAAGCGGCCCGGCCCAGAACGTAGCCGGCATGGTCAATTTCATGAAGGGTGGCATAGGAAGAAACACCTCGTATGACGATTACAGCGACCTATTCGACCAGCTCAAGGGCTACCCGATCAACGCCAACCAAGCCTGCATGGCCACTGTAGGTACCTCCTCAGCATTCAATGACTCCGACCGATACTACGCAGGAATCACTCCGAGCGGCGACAATTTCACCTACCAGGCCGTCCTTCACATGAATCGAACGCTGACGGATGAGGAGAAAGCCACATACAAATCTAGGCTGGAGAAAGCGGGCATCTATAGCGCCCTGTTCAATAGCTACCAGATCCAGTTCCAGGGCGACTACATGGTCCTGCAAGCGACGGGCAACTGGACCACCTGCGTTAGCGATATGCAGAACTCGTGGAAGTTCCTGAAGGCCTGAAGGCCTGAAGGGCGTCCATAGGGCGAGCTTCTTAAGGGGAAAAGATCCGCCGGGAAGACAGGCCGATAACCTGTCTTCCCGGCCTTTTCATTCTGTCAGAAGTTTTTCAGGTTTATATCAAAGCGGTTGCATCGAGGGCTCGAGAAGGAATAAGGTCGCTGCTCTATGCCGGAACATAGATTCTACGGATTGCGTAGACTGGCACAGATTCACACAGATAACTAATAGAAAAGAATATGAAAGGCCTCTACACTATCCGTTTTTAACTGGTAATCTGTGCCAGTCTACGCAATCCGTAGAATCTATGTTCCGGCATAGAGCAGCGACATTCCTTCACAGGCACAGATTCGAGGGTCAGGCCGATAACCCCTGTGAAGCCGTGCCAGTATACAACCATAAGAATGGCTGTAATCAACTAGCGGCGATTTCACGTCGATTTTACTATTTTGTGCGCCTTGCCGTAGGTGTACCAGATCCTGCACGCGCCTTCGCTCGATACCATGCAGGCGCCAACGGGCTTGAGCGGGGTGCATGATTTGCCGAACAGTCTGCAGTCGGTCGGTTCTTTGATGCCGCGCAGCAGTTCGTTGCACAGGCAGCCGGTCGTCACTTTGACATCCTTCAGTGTCAGTCCGAATTTTTGCAGCGCGTCATACTTCCCGAACTGTGGCTTCAGCCTGTAGCCCGAGCCTGGGATGACTGGGAAGCCCCTCCACCGGATATCACAGACGTCGAATACTTCGGCCATCATTTTTTGAGCCTTCACATTGCCCTCAGGCTTGACCGCTTTCGAGTATGCGTTCTCTACCACAGCGCGGCCTTCCACAATCTGTTTGACCAGCAGATACAGCCCATATAACACTTCCATCGCGTCGAACCCTGCGATAACCTGCGGCACAGGAAATGCTTCATACTCGTGGACTCCCATGACCGTACAGACATGCCCGGGCAGCAGGAACCCGTCCAGCTTCGCCTCCCCCTGCTCCATGAGCCATTTCATGGCGGGTGGAACTAGCCGGTGGGAGACTATGATCGAAAAGTTATCAGGCGGGTGTGAGAGCAGGACTGCTGCGGTTGTGGGCGCCGTGGTCTCGAAGCCCACGGCCATGAAGACTACATCTTTGTTCGGATTTTGTCGGGCGATGTCGGCCGCCTGCGCGATACTCTGTACGATGCGTATGTCGCCTACCGTGTCGTATAAGGAAGATTTCGTGCCGGGGACCCTCAACAGATCGCCGTAGGTGCAGATGATCTTTCCATGTTCGGCGAGTTCCACGCATGCGTCGATTTCGCTCTGCGGGGTGACGCATACCGGGCATCCAGGGCCCATGACTACCTTGACGTTTGGCGGTAATAATGAACGTATGCCGCTTTTTGTGATAGTATATTCATGTGTGCCGCATACGTGCATAATCTTGATATCTCTCTCTGCCGCGAGCTTCCCGATCTGTTCTGCCAGGGCCCTGGCCGTTTGCTCCTGTCCTGTCATCTACCTATCGCCTCTGCCGATCTCCAGCATTCTGTCCAGTGCTCTTCTCGCCTTGGTACGAATATCTTCCGGTACCGCGATCACCGTGCGCATATCCCGTAGGCTGTCCCTGACTGTCTCTAGTGTGTTCATTTTCATGTTCGGACAGACCACGTAGTCCGAAACCGGATAATAGTTCCTGCCCGGGTTCTCCTTTTTGAGCCGGTGTATGATGCCCACTTCAGTGCCGATGATCAGGTCTTTCTCAGTCCTTTTCGCGTACTTGAGCATGCCGTCTGTGGAGAATACGCCATCCGCCAGGTCGATGACCTCCTGCCGGCATTCCGGGTGGACCAGGACCTCCGCCCCAGGGTGGTCCATCCTGGAGACTAGGATATCTCCGGCGGTGATCTGGTGGTGTGTCGGACAGAAGCCGTTCCAGGGGTAGATCCTCTTTTCTGTGAAGCGCTGGGTGTACATGGCCAGGTTATAGTCAGGGATAAATATCACTTCACTCTGCTCCAGGGCGTTGACCACCCTGACCGAGTTGGAGGACGTGCAACAGATGTCGCTCTCCGCCTTTACCGCTGCGGAGGAGTTGACATAGCAGACCACCGCTGCTTCCGGGTGCTCCCTCTTGAACAACTGCAGCTGCAGCGGCGAGATCATGGCGGACATGGGGCAGCTCGCCTCGGGCTTCGGGATCAGCACCGTCTTGTCAGGATTCAGCACCGCCGCAGATTCCGCCATAAAATCGACCCCGCAGAACACGATGACCTCGGCGCCGGTCTCAACCGCCTTCTGGCTCAGGCCGAGCGAGTCGCCGGTGTAGTCGGCGATATCCTGCACCTCGCCCCGCTGGTAATTATGGGCTAGAATGACCGCCTTGTGCTGTCTTTTAAGTGATAAAATCTCGTCTACTAAGCTCATAGCTAGCGCACCGTCGCTAGAATTTTGGGTTTCAGATGGATGTGTTATCAGTTAAATCTATCTACACTGTCACGCACCGCGACTACCTAGCGTACAATCCTGATCAGGTCGATCTGGCTGTTTACTCCTCTCACTCTGGATGGCTAAAAGAAGGCTGAGAGTATCGTATGCGAGGAGCTACCATCCCCAGGCCTTTAGGCTGAGGTCTCCCATCCCTCCGCACTCCCCGCTAATAAAACGGCTATTTGAATTGGTTTGAGGAAGATACCATTTTATATTTTTATCAAAATGTGGTATGTTGAATTTGTTTTAGTACTCTAAGATACTGGTGCATAACCCAACACTAGCTTTGTTTGGGTACTATAACTTTTTCATTTCATATATTTCTCCGATATCCTCTTCGATCCATCGCGTATCAGCTGCGTCCGGATGCCTTTTTTAAACAGCTATAGTTATAGCGGCGTGATCATAGCCGCTGTATGGCCTCCGTCTCGGGATTTTTGTTTAAGATGGATGATGCATTAAACTTATCCTTTAATTACCGATTGATTGGGCCAGCTATACAGCACTTATTAAGTTCTTCATGGATATAGTATTTATAAAACTTTTGCCAATAAATGCTATGTTACATTAAGGGTAAATCACAAAAGCCCTGAGGCGCTTGTCCAGCAGGCTTATCGGATAAGCGAGTCTGTGGTGGTAAAAAGTATGGGAGTAGACTATCTGATTGATCATCCTTGCAAAGTCAAGGACACGTTGTCTGGTGACAGAATGATCGCGATGATCAAGCAGAGGAATAGGGGCCTTGCTATCATTAATCTGATGGCGACTGATGGTATGTCTGAAGCGGATGCTTTGAATAGCATGATCAAGGTGCAGGCTCTGGACGGTACACATCAGGAGATGCGCAAGGTATCGGAGGTTCTTCATGATACTAGCTGCCTGGACCAATTGCAGGTCAATTGCAAGAGCTGTCCCGCCTCTCATGGCGAGCCTTTTGGGTGTTACAGGTGGATCAGCTATCCTCTCTCGGCGAAGGCGGAGGACTGGCTGGCATATCTTTCAAAAAAGTCCGCGGTAAAGGGGCCTCCACGCTCGAAGTCGCTGATTTTCATCCAGGAACAGGAACTGGACGGCGGCAGGGTGACCGGGATGAGGACTTCGGGCCCTGAGTACTTCGAGATACGGAAGCCGCGGAAGATCGTGGTGGGGGGTACCCCTTTTAATTTGAAGTACGTTAACACCGATCAGGTGTTGAACCTACTATTTGGCTTTGAGAGGGTAAAAAGTGCCCATGCGCTGATGTTACTGCACCTCTCGGGCGGCCTTACCCTGCAGGATAAGGAACCGGCAAGGGGGTCTTATGAATTTCTCACGAAGAAGACGGACGAAACAGGGGAGATAAAATGGTTTGTGTACAATCTTCCCGAGGCGCCATCGGATGATCTGTCGACCCGTAACCTAAAAGAATATTTTAAGGCTATATTCATAGCCTATAAGTTGGACGACGATCTGCTGGTCAACCTTGTGAGTTAATTGTCTGTTCTTCTTTTGTCCCAATTGTCTGTTCTTCTTTTGTCCCCACCCTCTTTTTAACTATGCTGAAACAGCAGGTATAGTAGCGTACCGGTCACGAAGGTCTCCATGAATGCCGCGATGAGTAATAGCGGTGCGATCCAGAAGATAAAGACCATTATGGCCTCCTTCAGGTCTCTTCTGAGGTTGGCTTTCTGCCGTATCAGTTTTTTAAAGACATCGATGCCGAGTTTGAGGCCTATGGCTGATGAGATGATTACCATGGGGAGTTCAATGATCCCGTGTGGTATGATGCCCACGAGTACATATATGATGCCGGATTTTGCCATGGTAGCGCCGATGATGATGCCGATAATAAAGCCGTTGGCGATGATAAATACGATCGGGGCTATGCCGAGGGCTAGTCCGAGCAGGACTACCATTAGGCATTTGATGGCGTTGTTCTCGAATATTCCCAGCATTAAACCGATTGCAGACATCTCTTTGAGTGGGCTTACATCCTCCTTGAATCCGCTGATGGTGCTCTCGGTGAAGCTGGGGAAAGCTAGTGCTACTGCATATCCAAGCGCTGTGAATATGATAAAGATCATCACGATGGCAAGGATATGCCATCTCAGGTGGTACACGTAACTTATAAAGTCGGTCGGTCCCGGTATCGGTCCCTTGAACGTCACAATCCATCATCCCCCTAACTTCAGGGCGCCTTGGCTAACTATCGTCGCAGGGCCCTTACGAAAATAAGATATATAATTAATATATATAATATTGATGTATAATTTTTAGTGGACGGAAAGCTGGCGCCTGCCATTTCCAGGGTTCAGACATGGCCGCCCGTAAGAAACAGTACGATGTTCATGGTCACGTAGCTCTCGACAAATGCGGCGACGAACAGAAGGGGGATCAGCCAGAAGACAAACACTGAAATGCCTTCGATCGCCTCTTTCACCAGGTCGACAGGCTGCCGGATCAGCGCCATAAGAACACAGTACCCGAACCTGAGCCCTATCGCCGCGGACACTATAACCACGGGGACCTCGATGATGCCATGCGGTAGCAGGGCCGCTAGCGTAATCAGCGGCCCGGATTTCGCCATGGCCATCACCAGCACCAGCCCCATAGCCAGCCCATTAACGAACACGATCAGTAGGGTAACTATACCCAGACCAGGGCCCAGCACCACCTCCATCGCACACGCCCGACTATTGTTCAGAAAGATGTTGATCATCATGGTGAAGGTCGACTCGGAGAGAAGAGGCTTCATCTGGTCGCTGATCCGCCCCACGAAATTACCACTTTCCTGGGGCATAGCGATAGCCATAACAATGCCGATAAAGGTCGAAAATATCCACAACCCCAGAATTATGTATATATAAGCCCTAATGCGGTATAAATAGGCCGCAAAGTCTCGCGGCCCGGGTATCAGCCTCATTATTCCTCACATATGTACAAAGGTAAGCTCGAGCGTGTTCCTTATGCCAGGACCGAAACCGAGGACCAAGAGCGCGAACTTGATGCCGTAGTACATCTGAGGGTCATCTTTGAAATACTTCTCGATAACGTAGATGACCGGTATGAAGACCGCCAACTTCAGCACATACATGATGAAGGCAGTGTGGGTATAGTTGATGAAGAATACAGGCACAACGTGTTTCTCAGCGAACCCTCCCACGACGTCGATCGCTGTGAACGTCGAGCTGGCGTCGAACATATGGGCGCCCAGAATGGCCACGTTGAGCCTGCTCGTCAGGAAGTCAATCTTGAAGTGCCTAGCGATGAGGTATATAACGCCCGTAAAGGTGAATGCCAGCGAGGCGATGACCAGGGGCGCCCACCACCAAGCGTTAAACTGTTTCGTCGCCAGGATCGCCAGTATGACCACAATGCCGAGGATGCCAGTCCAGAAGTAGGGCTTCGAGTAATCCTTAACGACCCCTTTTCTCTCCAGGCCCAGACAGGTCAGCAGCACGATCGTCGTGATGACAAACGCCAGTATGTAGACCAGCGGCGTGATGAATAAATAGCTGATCGGAGGCTGTACCAACTGTACATCCTGAACCACCCGGAGCGACGCTCCCAGCAGGATATATGGGGCGGTGGACGCGACAAACTTCTCGTCGAGCTTGATCTTCAGGATGTCCATTAGCTTTAATATGACAAAGAGGCTTATACCAAGGATAATGGCATAGGTGACGGTGTTTATTGGATTGTAGCCATCCCCCGAATAGACGATAGGGTGGATGTAATACTTGTAGACGAAGTCGCCGATATCAATGAACAACAACATGTTCACCCTGGGGTGTTAATACGAGCAACAGTGACATAAATGTATCCAAAGGGGTAGCTACCATCTCCAAGCACAGTGAGCACTGGATGCAACTCCCCCGCAACGTCATCGCTGGCCCGGGCGCGATCATAAGCTCAGGCAGCCTGTGCAGGAGTATGCGCCTCAAGGGACTGGGACTTATTGTCACAGGGGCCACCACTAAAAAGATCGCGGGCGAAGCAGTAGCGTGTTCGCTACGGGAGGCTGGTTATGATACCGATTTTCTGATCGCTGAGAACGCCACCATGGAGAGCGTGGAAAAAGCAATGGCCATTGCCAGGGAAACCCGGGCCGACTTCCTGCTGGGGGTCGGCGGCGGCAAGGCGATCGACATCGCCAAGCTGGCATCAATACAGCTGGACAAGTATTTTATAAGTATACCCACCGCGGCGTCCCACGACGGCATCGCTTCCTCCCGGGCCTCCATCCTGCATGATGGGGAATCCGTATCCATCCAGGCGGAGGCGCCGCTCTGCGTCATCGCCGACACGAGCATCATCGTGAAATCCCCATACCGGCTGCTGGCCGCGGGATGTGGCGACATCATTTCTAACTACACGGCAGTGCTCGACTGGAAGCTAGCATCAAGGCTGAGGAACGTCTACTTCTCCGATTATGCGGCGGCTCTCTCTCAAATGACTGCCCAGATCATCGTCGATTCTGCCCACGAGATCAAACCTGGCCTGGAAGAATCTGTCCGGCTGGTGGTAAAAGCGCTAGTCTCTTCCAGTGTGGCCATGAGCATTGCCGGGTCGTCCGCGCCCGCCAGCGGTAGCGAGCATAAGTTTTCCCACGTCTTAGATAAAATCGCGCCGAAACCAGCGCTCCACGGGGAGCAGTGCGGGTTGGGCACGATCCTGACGATGTACCTTCATGGGGGCGACTGGCGGGGCATTCGGAACGCCCTGAAGGCGATCGGCGCGCCAGTTACCGCGAAAGAGATCGGCATTGAGGATAACTACATCGTACAGGCGCTCTCCGAGGCTCATACGATCCGACCGGAGCGGTACACGATCCTGGGCGATACCGGGATCACGATCGAAGCCGCAGAGAACGTGGCCAGGACCACCGAAGTCATCGATTAGCAACCGCCGCCAAGACTACAGGCCATCAAATCGCCCTTACGTATTACCGGCATTCACCGTCCCGTCCCTACCGTGTGGAGTATTCTGGGTAGGAACGGTCAGAAACGGTATGCTAAACCGATACAACATCCTCCCTCCGGACAATCCGGTCTTGTTCAGACCGAGAGTCCGGGATATCTCACACATCGTCAGGCTGGGACGTGCTTCGATCAACGCCCGAATCTCTGCGCGATTCCTGTTCCTCCCCTGTTTCGCCCTCCTTCCGGGCATGATCAAACCATATTCCTGCTGTTGATTGAAGCGTTCTGTCGCCTTTTGTCATACAGGTACAATCCTGCCAGGATAGCTAGGCAGATAAAGAGATCGAACAAGTTTACCCTATCGCCCAGGTTTACGTTGAACAGTACCAGATCGCTGCCTCGGGAAAAAAGCAGCAACGGCGAAACACCGGGCACCGTATCTCCTACAACCGGAAAATTGAACCCTATAACATCTTGGAAGAAGTGGAACCCTATGGGTGCCCAGATCGATCCGGTGACCACGTAGAGGTAGCCTAATACCAGCGATGCCACGAAGATGCTGCTGACATACACCGGCCACCACATATCCTGCCCATGGAGTCCGAACGGGATATGGATCGTCGTAAATAAAATCGAGGTGACGACCAGGGCAATTGCCACATTATACTCATCTTTCAGGTATCCTTGAATGTACTTGCGGAAAAACACCTCCTCTCCTATCCCGGCGGATATGGACAAGATCAGCGTTCCCGCCACCGAGATTGCCAGCGTCATTGGCAAGTAGGCCGAAAAACCGTTAACCTCCACCGATGATGCGCCCGTTGCCATAATGAGGCCATAACACACCACCAGCGCTACCGCATTGAGCAACATACCCCCGGCGAACCACCTGGCCGACCGGGAGATCGCCTTGCCTGCGGGTTCATCAGGCAGAAGGCGCTTCTTATCGATGACCACCAGAAATAGCAGAGGGATAATCACGAGGATTCCATCCTGCAAAACAGTGGATATCACTAAAAATCCAAAGCCATCAGCCATAGACCGGACATCATTCATGTGAGGCGTGGAGCCGCTGACAACAGTAGCGATGCCATAGGCGATGCCAGCGGCGACGATTATCATTACTGTTAATATGATCAGGGCTATTGCTAGGGCGAGGAACAGCAGGATCAGCTTTGCCGCTACTCTGATATGCTTCATAAGCCCTGAACTACCCCAGGCCTTCTTCGGTTCCCGGGCATTCGAGCGGCCATCCTCTCCAGCCCGCTCTTGGTCGTCGTCTCTAGGCATGATCAGACTGTATCTCCTTGTTTTACTGGCTTCAGGCTCATTCTACGATACAGGTATAGGCCGGCCAAGATGGCCAGGCTGGCGGCGGTGATGACCAAGTACGTCCTGCTTCCTAGGTTCACGCCGAGTACCATGAGATCGCCTGCACTGGAGAAGATCAACAGGGGAGACGCGTCAGGCAATACTTGGCCTGCCAAGGGAAAATTAAGCATGGTGGCAAAGTAGCCGGCATGGAACCCTATGCTGACCCAGATCGAGCCAGTAATAACATAAAGGTAGCCCAGCACTAGGGATAGCATGAACAGGCTCATATAGTTCAGTATTCCATGCGGCTCCAGTCCTGGCGCGGAGAACAGGAGATACAAACCTATAAAGGCGATCGAGGTAGCCACGACAGCAAAAGCCGTACTGTACTGATCCATCAGATAGCTCTGTAGGTACTTCCTGAGCAGCATCTCTACTCCTATCCCGTCCGCGAGTGCAATGATCACTGTCAATGCCACCGATACTCCCAGGGTTATCGGCGAGTACGTTGAGGGCTCGTTCGCTTGTACCGGGGCCATGCCCGTACCGATGAAATAAGCCGCTTGCACGAGCAATAGCACCATAGAGATCGCCACTCCGGCAATAAACCATCTGGCTGACAGGGAGGCAGTCTGAAATGCAGGCGCTTTTGGCAAAACCGCTTTTTTATCGACGATCGTCAAAAAGAAGATCGCTACGGCTACTAAGATCAGGCAGTTTAAGACCCCTAGGCCCGCGCCCACCGCCAGGTTATGCTCTAACATGTTGACCATGTTATCCGAAAATGTTCCAGCGCTGGAGTCTGTGAAGCCTGGATCTGTGGCCATCAGTATAGATACATAGCCGATCAGGATCAGCATGAATGGCGCCGTCACGATCGCAACCGCGATCGTGATAGCGACAAACATCAGAGCCAGCCTAGTCACCGCCCTCACATGCCTGGAAAGGTCTCCAGCCGCCTTTCTACCTCCATGTTTATCATAAGTCCACTGCCAGTCGGGTTTATCTCGACCGTCGCTTCCGGTCAGCAATTCTCCAACCTCTCTATAGGACCACATGCTGACGACCGTTGTATCAGCGACTCTGTCGAACGCCCTCTGTCTCTCCCTGCTGAAGAACAACAGCATAATCAGGACATCGAAGACGATCACTAGGAACCATGGCGTCGTCGTGATATTCCTGAGCACAGCTTCCTTAAAGCCGATCATGGTACCGTCGGTTTTTACTATCCTTAGGCCCAGCACATACTTGCCAATCGTCGTCCCAAAATAGCCTTCGAGCAAGATGAAATAGAAGAAGGGAATAGCGATAAACGTCAATAAGTACACTGGGCTGCTCGCCGGAGGCATAAGATTTGCGATCTCACTCAGGATTATGATCGGCAGGAATATCATGGAAAATATTAGCGTGATGATGATCAGATCGATCGCATATGCAGCTGTCTTGCGCCAGAACCCTGTTCTATGTAGGCTCATTGCGTATGTTTTGGCATAGCAGGCGGCGATCTCATCCGGTGTTTGTTCTTCGGCGCAGGCTTTTCTGACATACTCCTTGGTGACAGTTTCGGCTCCCCTTTCCCTAGCTACCACCTCTGATCGTTCGTACAGGCTCGATCTGAGCTCTCTCTCGACTTCTCCCAGATCCTTTTCGGGCAGGGTCATATGTCTCATTACTTGCCTGAGCCAGTCCTCGATCTCCTGCCGGGCATCTTTCGTAAAATCCATTCCTTATCCCCTCGTGCGTACCACTATGGTATCGGCGACCCTGTCGAACGCCCTCTGTCCTTCTTCTTGGAAAAACACCAGCATGATCAGGACGTCAATGACTATGAATATAGGGAACCCGATAACTGTCGTAAGGTTCCTGAGTAAGGCCTCCCTGAAGCCGATCCTGGCGGCGTTGGTCTTCAGCACCTTGATGCCCATCACGCGTTTCCCAATCGTCCGGCCGAACCAGCCTTCCTGAACGATAAAATAGCATGTATAGTAGGCGATTATGGCAATCGTGAAGATCACCCCTCTCAGGGAATCCGGGCCCGGCGTTTGTCGCAGCCACGGGAAAAAGACGGTCAGTACGAACAGTGTTGCTATAAGTGTGATCAGTGTAACGATCAGGTCGATGCTATATGCGGCGGCCCTGCGCCAGAAGCTGGCGCGTTCCAGGCTGGATAAGTAGGTCCTCGCATAGCAGACGGCTATCTCGTCGGGAGATCGTTCAGCAGCGCAGACTTTTTTCACATCCTCCGGCATTACCATTGACGACCCTCGTTCACGGGCGATCGCCTCGGACTGCTCGTATAGGCTGGAGCGCAGTTCCTTCTCGATCTCGGACCTTTCTGTTTTTTCCATGGTCATTTGTCTTATGACCTTTTTCAGCCAGTCCTCTATGCACTGTTTGGCGTCTTTCGTGAACTCCATACTTTCCTCCTCATCGTGCTTTCCAGACCTTGTCCATCGCTTCGCTGTGCTTCGTCCATTCTTTTTTCATGTCCTCCAGGAAGGACCTCCCCGCAGGCGTAATACTATAGTACTTTCGGGGAGGCATCCCTGCTTCTGTCTCTTTCCAGTAGCTTTTGACCAGCCCGTCCTCCTCTAGCAGGTGCAGTGCAGGGTATGCATTGCTCTCCTTCAGGGAAAAAACGCCCTCAGTCACCTCATTGAGTTCTCTGGTAAGCTCGTAGCCGTACATGTCTCGTTTTTCCAGAAGCGAGAGCATGGCGAGCTTGGTGCTACCCTTCCTCAGTTCCTTGATCCATTTCTCCAGCTCCGACTGCATATCGACCACCTTAGCTTCAATAGGTATTAGAAATACACATTAGTTAGTAAGGTACACCTATTAGTAATATATATAGGTTACCACGGCGGCATCAAAAGAACTTGTAGAACGGCGATTTTGTGGAAACTAGGGTATAATGCGGAAACCAGGATATAAATCTGAAATATATCGCCTGATCGTTAGTTAGATAAGATGCAAACGCACGGCGGTCATCATCCCGAATCCGTACGCTGCTGGAAGTCTGCCGATGCCAACAGAAAATTTTAGTATGTGGTAAGGCGGCTGATTACGTCCATCCTGGTGATCATGCCCTTGGGCCTACCATCCTCGGTGACAAGGAGCCTTCCGATCTTGTTTTTATTCATAAGAGTG
>DATHCY010000035.1:0-7595 GCA_035319305.1 Methanocella sp. | reverse complement strand
CCCTGAATGATCGCGGCGGAAACGGTGATGTTCATCAGGCCTTGGTCGTCGTTGACGATCCCCAGCTTTACCGTATCGGCTGTTCCCATGGTGGCGATGACGAACCCTATCAGCAGCATAGCCACGGAGGGCACGACGAACGTATAGGCCAGGATCTGTCGATCCTTCAGGCTTTCTTTGATCAATTTTAATGTGAAGTCGAACATGTCTCTCAAGTCTCTGTAGCCCGGAGCTGCAGCCATTTTTCTGCTGGCCGCTCGCCAGGCCGGTAATCCACAACCACCAGATTATGGTAGTTCTACTAAAAACTACTAAGTTACCGTAAGTATATAAAACTTTTGAAACAGTAGTTTTTAGAAAAACTACCCACCCTAAAATCGAACAAACCCACACCCCCACAACCCACCCAAACCACACAACCCCCACACCCACAAACACGAAGACACAACGATAACAACAAACTACCCCACCCTAAACAACAGAACCCCCAAATTCACAACCAACAACCCACAAACAACATCCCAACGAATATCAACCATCCACTCAACAGACAAACCAACATACCCCACACCCCTTCCAACCAAAAACCCACACCAACACCCAAAATACCCAACGCCACATTAAAACCCCCACCCAACCAAACACTACAACACAGACAAACGCGTATCCTACCCATCAAGTCCCCCTCAACTACGTCTCCACAGACAAACATCCCAGAATTCATCATATGCAAACCCACACCCCCATAGCATCGGCTACCCCACCTTGGACTTACTGGTTAGGATAGAACATGGATAGAACATGGATAGAACATGGATAGAACATGGGATAGAATATGGGATAGAATATACTTGTAGGATAAATCGCATCATTCTTGATTTGTCCTGTCTTGAAACTTGAGCTTATCATACACGAGCCGAAAGTGTTATAGGCAAGGAGCTATCCACCCCACCCTTCAAGGTGGGGTCTCCCGCCTCCTCCGCGCTCCCCCGATGATAAACTTTATATAACTATAAATCTGTAGTGATGTTGCTTTTACGCCGGGATGGGGTAGTTGGTTCATCCTATGGGACTGTGGATCCTTTGAGCCGGGTTCGAATCCCGGTCCCGGCCCTAAAACAGGTTCGTACCATTTTTCGGTAAGAGGATTTTCACACAATGACGATCGAAGAAGAAATTCGGGCAATCCAGGACGAGATTGATAAAACCCAGAAAAACAAGGCGACCGAGCACCATATCGGCCGCCTAAAAGCCAAGATGGCACGTCTCAAGGACGACCTGATCAAACAAGCCATGTCCAAAGGCGGAGGCCAAGGCGGGTATAGCGTCAAGAAGAGCGGCGACGCGACCGTCACACTAGTCGGCTTTCCATCCGTGGGCAAATCCACACTAATCAACAAACTGACCGACGCGAAATCGGAAGTCGGAGCCTACGAGTTTACAACACTTGACGTCATCCCAGGCGTCATGGAGTACAAGGACGCCAAAATCCAGATCCTCGACCTACCAGGACTAGTCAAAGGCGCCGCCTCAGGACGAGGCCGAGGCCGCGAAGTCATCTCCGTCATCCGCGGCTGCGACCTCATCATAATGATCATCGACGTATTCAACTACCAACACATCGCAGTCCTGGAAAAGGAACTATACGACGCCGGCGTCCGCATAAACCAGAGCAAACCAGACGTCACAATCACCAAAACGCTAAAGGGCGGCGTAATCGTAACCTCCACAGTCGAGCTGAGCATAGATGTGGAAACAATCAAGACCATCCTAGGCGAATACAAGATGCATAACGCACTAGTAAACATCAGAGAAGACATCACCGCAGACCAACTGATCGACGTCGTCCGAGACAATCGCGTATACATCCCAGCAATCATAGTCCTCAACAAAATCGACCTAGTCGACAAAGAACACATCAAAGATTTCCCCCGCGACGCAATCAAGATCTCAGCCGATCAAGGCCTCAACCTCAACACACTAAAAGATACAATCTACGACAACCTCGGGTTCATCAACATCTATCTCAAGCCACAAGGAGAACATGCAGACCTGAAAGAACCCATGATCATGCGAGGAGGCGCCACCGTAGGCGACGTATGCGATCGACTCCATAAAGACTTCCGCCGAAAATTCCGATACGCCAAAGTATGGGGCGACTCAGCCAAACACGCCGGACAAAGAATCGGACTAGACCACAACCTGAGCGATGGCGACATCCTGACAATCATCATCCAGAAATAAGCCCCCAACAACCATACAACAAAAACCCACTTTCACCCACCCCCTTAACAACAAATTTATTTTAACACTCCACAATACCAACACACAACCCAACACCAACCCTATCCATCATAACTTTTTCACCCTACTACTATAACGGTTTTAGATATAAACGGTTTTAGACCAACACAGTTTCGAAAAGGCTTATCAACAGAACCGCAAACCATTAGCTAACCATTAGCTAACCATTACTGAGATTGTACTGAGATTGGATCCGAGCTGAATGCTTCGAATCTTATACCGCGGGTGACATGTTGACGTCGATGGTCTCCGCAGCGTTACCATCGTACATGATTGTAAAATAGATGTGTTTGCCATCAATTGGTATGTTATAGTTGTTTAGGTTGATTGTGATGGTAAGTATGTCCCCGTAGTTTAGCGCGCCATTGTCAGGAGTCGCCTTGTTGGTCCAGACTACCGGGCCGGTGCTGGGACGCCAGACAGTGCCATAGTCCTTATCGGCGTGGGTGGCGTTGACCGAGATCTTCATCAACTCTGCCGGGTGAGCGCCAGGGTCCAACGAAAGCGAAAAAGCACAGGTACCAGTAGCATTATTGGTCGTGACATCGCTGATGATGAACGGGTTGAGAACCTGGATTGGAATGGCCGTCGAGACGGTAGAGACGAGCGGAGTTGGAGATGGCGCGGCTGCTTCCGTCACCTCAGGCGCTTGGGCTGGAACAGGAACGGACATCTCAGGCGCGGGCTTACCGCCAAGATACACAAACGACCCGACCAAGATAACCGTTATACAAATGACCGCCAACACACCGATGCAAATCACAACACCTGCGGCCACCATCTTTTCCATATGTTTATCCACTGCTCACCTCCGGCCTGTAACAGTATGGATCACTAACGGACACATATCGATTACTATGCACTGCAAATATATTTTTCCTCCCAGCCCCCCTCCAACGCCAATTTTCGACCCCTCAGATAGACGAGAACTCTCAAGCCTTTCTAAACAAGAGGTGATCATACAGGACAACAACGAAACACTATCATACAGAAAGAACGTGTACGAACAGAATGGCAAGCCCGTCTCCAACCACAAGAGCCACAACATCCCCCCACAATGGAAAAAGGGTACCGCAGGGGAGCTGAGCGCCCCGTGATGACGGTCGAGGCTATAAGGTCGTGGAAAAGAAGGATCGCCCTGCTGTTGGCATAGACGTGGGATTAACAAGTTTCGCCACCCCGCCGAACAGCAAGAAGGTTCTCAACCCACGGTTTTCCCCGAAAAGAAGAGAAGAGAAGAGAGGAGAAGGAACTCGTGCAGACTCAAAGAAAATTCTCGAAGATGGAGAGGGGAACCCTCGAACGAAAGAATCGGGTAAGGGCAGTCTGGCGGGTGCACGAGCGTATTGCTAATAAGAGGTATGATTTCGTACACTGGTTGAGTCGTTCTCTCGTAGACGAGTAGAGTATGGTGTCATCGCCTTTGAGGATTCGAATATCAATGGGGGGTTGAGGGATCGTTGTCTTGTGAAGAGTGTGGGTGACGCGGTGTGGACATGTTGATTGTTGTTATGGTATAGTGCTGGGTGCTGGTATTTATTGTGGTTTGGTCAGTTCTGTCTACATCGAAACTATGTTGGAGGTGTGGCATTTTGGAGAAAAGAAACTGTTAGACTGTGTGCATGAATGGCCGGGCTGCGGTCTCGTCGTGGGTAGGGTGAGACCGCAGCGGTGAATATTCCCCTCAGACTGGGATTGTAGTCTGTCGGCCGATGCTGGCGGGCTGTGTAGGCCTGCAGGCTTTAGCTGCGGGGGCAATCATGCGTATACAGTCGATGAGGGCAATTCGATGCTCTCTTCTTTGTGCATAACCTTATCGATTGCCTTCTCGAAATCGTCCATGCTGATGGCTCTGCTGCGTCTGCGGATGGCGAACATGCCGGCCTCGGTTGCGATGGATTTGATGTCTGCGCCGCTCGAGCCCTCCATGTCCTGTATGATCTTTGCTGTGTCCACTTCTCCTTCGAGGGTCATCTTTCGGGTGTGGATTTTAAAGATCTGTTCCCTGCCTTTCTCGTCGGGTAGTGGGACTTCGATGATCCGGTCGAATCTGCCGGGCCGTAGGATGGCCGGGTCGAGCATGTCGATCCTGTTGGTGGCTGCCATGATTCGGACGTTACCCCGTTCTGAGAAGCCGTCTAGCTCTGAGAGCAGTTGCATCATCGTCCTGTTGACCTCGGCGCTGCCGGTGGTGCCGTCGTGGGTACGGCGGCTGCCGACCGCGTCTAATTCGTCGATGAAGATGATGCTGGGCGCTTTGTCCCGGGCCATCTGGAACAGATCCCGGACAAGCTGGGCGCCTTCACCGATGAATTTATGTACCAACTCCGATCCTGACATCCTGATGAACGTGGCGTTGGCTTGGTGTGCTACGGCTTTGGCAAGCAGGGTCTTGCCTGTGCCGGGCGGGCCGTACAGCAGCACGCCTCTGGGCGGCTCGATACCCACGCTGGCGAATAGTTCCGGCTGGGTCAGCGGCAACTCCACGGTCTCCACGACTTCTTGGATCTCTTTCTCCAAGCCGCCGATATCCTGATAGTCTACGCTGGGCGCCTCTATGACTTCCATGACGCGGGCGCGCACATCCGCGGGTTTTTCCAATATGCGAACGATGGCCAGCGAGTTGTTCACCGCCACTCGAGTGCCGAGGGTCAGCTTCTGCAGCAACTCCTCGGACGGTTTCGTCAGCACTTCTTGGTTGTTGCCGTGCTGTCGCAGGATGACCATGCCCCCGTCACCGATCTCGATGACGCTGGCTATAAACAGGGGGGTTCGGCGAAGGTGAGCGTTCTCCTGCTGAAGCCTCTGGATCTCCTTGAGATTATTGTTATTGATCATGGTTGACTCTAGCAACCGTGATTTGAGCTCTTCATACTGGAGCTTGAGGAGCTCCAGCTCCTCCTGTGCAGTCTGTTTCTCCTTCTCGATCGCGCTGACTTTCTCGACGAGGGGCTCAGAAAAAGGCTCAGGTGGAGTATCAGTCTTTGTCATACAAATTACATTTACTAGAATCCTGCATTTAAAATCTTTTTGATGACGTTAAAGAGGGGCCGTAGTTATAGCGGAATGTCCGTGCAACATATAGATTTCTTGATTTGCGACTGGGCGATGCGCAGGCAGTTATACGTGTTGGCAAGACCGAATTTCAAAATAGACCGGTCGTCTTCCCGCCAGTAGGCAGCTAGGCCGGCACACGGATCATCGGCCGTCGCTTCCCCTCTCCGCAACAGGCCATAATAGCCCTCCACATAATCGAGATCTGCGGACGGTAGGTTCATGTTTCGCTTTACATAGAGACAGGTATCGTGTTTCCGGAACTTTTTCAACGCGTGCTTCAGCTGCGGGTACATCTCAGGATGGGCGTCCCGAGCCCTCAACAACATATAGGGCAGATCGAAACCCTCATCGGCCGTTTCCGCCGCGCCATAATGCGCAGTGATCGTGCCCCCATCGAACATCTCCAGGTATGATAGGAAGCCCATAAGTACCTGCTTCTCCTCTGAGTCGGAGGCAGTACCAGCCACAAACAACCTAGCATAAACCCTACTGATCGCACTGAGCCCGCTGGTATGAGCCACAGAGATCATGCAAAGAGGATGAATCGGCTCCGACGGGCACTCATCGCGGGAAAACGCGACAACATCCACAGCAAGCAGTATACCATTGAGATACTGCTCGCTGATCTTCAACGGATCGATCTCCATTTGCAAGCACTGACTCATAAATAAAAACATAGCTCACATCACGGATATAACCTTTGACCCCCCAGCAGAGAACATCAACCTCGCCCACACTCTTTGAGCGAGAGAAGAAGAAGAAGAAGGATTGATACCTTCAACCAAGTTACCAGTATCTACCCCCAACTCTAATTTTTGAGAAGTTCTAAGCCAACTTTGTGAGAATTGTCAGCCGATTATCCAATCAATCGATCAATCAATCAATCGATCGATCGATCGATCAGATGTGTGTTAGGAAGGATAGGTATTTTATGATTGTTTGCTTTTTGACTAGGCCTAGCTTAACTAGTGCATATGTTAGGATGGTGGCGATAATGATTAGGGTTATGATGGCGAGTATCGCGTAGTTTAGCAGGTGGGCGTAGCGGAGGATCTTTTCCCAGTTTTTGCCTAGCTTGTATCCTAGGAATGATAGTAGTAGGCACCAGGGGAATGCTCCTAGCATGCTATAGGCTATGAATTTATAGAAGTTCATTCCGAGCAGGCCGGCTGGGATGTTGACGATGGTGCGGATGATAGGGAGCAGTCTTGTGTAGAAGCAGGCGGACTCGCCATATTTGCAGAACCATTTCTCGGCCCAGATCATCTTTTGCGGGTTGAATCCGACTAGAAAACCGTACTTATCGACCAGGGCTTTGCCTCCCCATGCGCCGATATAGTAGCCGATGGCTGATCCTAGGCCTGTGCCTATGCATCCGATAATGGCGGCCAGTATCCAATTGATCTTTCCTTGGGAGGCCATGAATCCGCCATAGGTCATGATGACCTCGCTGGGTACTGGAATGCCCGCGCTCTCGATGGTCATCAGGATAAAGATACCTGAGTATCCAATATTACCGATCAGGTCTGTCACGAAATCAAAGATGTGACTCAGACCGATTAATTCGAATATGGATTACCACCACATCCACCATTCAATTTGATGATATATACTTTGCTAAAGGTGGTGGTAGCGGGCGTTTTCTATGCTGTATGCCGCTACAGTCGCACGGAAACTAGTTATGCTGGCGTGCCGGAACAGAACAGGTGTGAGCGGTGATGCCATGACTGGACGCTGGACAAGGTCAATATTGGAACGCGGCGGGTGGAGTAGGCGTAAGTTCCTCAAGATGTCGGGTGCGGTGGTGGTGGGGGCGGCTGGTGTGGCTATCTCAGGGTGTGGTTCTGTGGATCCTGCGGCCCCTTCTTGGGCCGCTACGGAAGCGGCGCAGGTCACGGCTCGGGTGACGGCTGTGCCGACTGGAAAGTTGGTCGTCTGTTCAAACTCGGATCCGGCGAAGGCTGTCGATAAAGCGTTGGACGCTCATGGCGGCCTTTCTGGCATCGTTAAAAGTGGTGACCGGGTGTATGTCAAGGCGAATTTCTCGTGGGCGAAACCCGCGGGTCAGGGGGCGTGTAACCATCCGGATGTGTTGGTTCGCATTATGCAGCGCTGTAAGGATGCGGGGGCGGCTCGGGTTATCGCTATAGATAATACTATTGATAATGGTCAGCTCTGTCTAAATCGTAGCGGCATTAAGGCTGCGCTGGATTCCGCCGGGTTTAGCGCTGTTG
>DATHCY010000034.1:0-13863 GCA_035319305.1 Methanocella sp. | reverse complement strand
CAGACATCAGACTAATCACCGTGGGCGGATCATGCGACTACACAGACACAATCAACCTTGCCGGCAGGATCGCTACCATTCCAGGCATCCTATCCGAAGGGGGCGCGAGGAACGTAGCCCGACGGGACGGCATGGGAACGGTCATGCTGGAAGCGGCCGTCTTCATGAAGCGAATGCCAGATGACTACTTCCAGGCGATAGGCAGCGGCACTGGGGGGATCGCTGCCTGGGAAGCATCCCTGAGGCTGCGTGACGACGGGCGATTCGGCCCCATGCTGCCACGGCTGCACCTAGCCCAGAATATCCCTTTTACGCCCATGCTGAATGCATGGAAAGAAGGCCGAAGAGATATCATTCCAGAGAGGGATATGCCCAACGCTAAGAAGAATATAGCAGAGATGTACAGCGATGTGCTCTCCAACCGTAGCCCACCATACGGGATAAGAGGGGGCGTCTATGATGCCATGAAAGACACAGACGGCTTGATGTACGGGATCACCGAAAAAGAGGCGGTATACGCAAAGAAACTCTTTGAGGAGATGGAGGGGATCGATATTCTCCCTCCTGCGGCGGTCGCGGTAGCCGCTCTGCTTCAGGCAAGCGAAAAAGGTGTATTGAGCGGCCGTAGAGTGCTTTTGAATATTACGGGAGGGGGGTACGAGCGCCTGAGAAGGGACATGCGACTATACCCAGTACCGCCATACCTGAAGATCCCGACGCCGGATATGTCTCTGGAAGAGATCGCGGAGGCGATCAGATAATGGAAGCGAAGGAAACCAACATGGAAAGGGCCGTCATCGATGTGCTTAAGGCGTGCGGCATCGACACTACACTGACACTGCCCTGTGACCGTATGAAGAACCTGATGTCAATGCTGCCGGAACACTTCAAAGAGATCCCACTATCCCGAGAGGAAGGAGGCATAGGCATAGCTGCAGGCCTATACATGGCCGGAAAGAGGCCTGCAATGGCTATACAGAGCACTGGCCTGGGAAATTCCCTAACAGTGCTCTCCTCGCTGCATAGAACCTATGATATACCATTACCCATCCTCGCCAGCTGGCGCGGCGTATACAAGGAGAGCATCCCCGCCCAAGTCCACTTCGGTAAAAGCCTGCCCGGGTTACTGGACAATAGCGGTATCCCGTACCTAGTTGCGGAAAAGCCTGGAGATCTGCCGTCGATAAAAAAAGCCATCGAGCAGACGTTTAGCGAAAACACGCCCTACGTGATATTGTTCTCGCCACAGATCTGGGAGCGATCAACGGCAAGATCGATTGAGATGGCTCCACGGCCTATGGAACGGAGCTATAATATCAGCTGTAAGTCGACAGTCCCTGCCGCAGTAGAAACCCGATATGACGCTATCAAGGGCATCGCGCCATACCTCCAGGGCAGGATCATTGTTTCCAATATCGGTATCCCGAGCAAAGAGCTTTATAACGTGCTCGACCAGCCGACCAATTTTTATATGCTGGGCAGCTGGGGACAGGCTTCCGACATCGGGATCGGCCTCGCCCTCGGGCAGCGACAAAAGCGGGAAGTCATCGTGCTTGATGGCGACGGTAGCATACTCTTCAACCCAAACGCCCTTGGCATGGCGGCGCAGGAAGGGCCCAGGAACCTGACGATCATCGTCTTCGACAACACCGCCCACGGTTCCACCGGAAACCAGCCTACATACTCGTCTCGAATGGATCTGGAACTGCTGGCCCGTGCCTACGGGTTAAAAAACACCTCAAAAGCGGCAACAGCTAAAGCGCTTCTCAGCTTGCTGGAGCATAAGGGTGAAGGACCCCGTTTTATTCATATGCCGGTGCTGGCAAGTAACGCCGACGTCCCCAATATTCCGATCTCACCGATCGAGATTAAAAAGCGGTTTATGGCTGCGATAAAATGACGGTGGAAGAGCCCGAAACTTTTAAGTATATTGAAGTCTATGGGAATCCTGCATCCTCGCGGTGTGATCCGCGTGGAATAAGCATGCCCGCCCTAGCTCAGCCTGGCAGAGCGGTCGGCTGTAGACCTTACGACTGCGGAAACCGACAGGTCCCCGATTCAAATTCGGGGGGCGGGATCTTTCCCACATGGAAAACTATATGTTCCTCTGAGAACTTGTAGAGCGCGAAAAAGCTCGGATAGTGTAGAGGCCTATCATGGGGCCCTGTCGAGGCTCCGACTCGGGTTCGAATCCCGATCCGAGCGTAAGTTTAAAAGCCGCCGGGAAAACCTTTCGGAAAGGTTTTCCCAGCTCGTGCCCATTACGCTAATTATCAGAACGGAACCACGAGGTAGAGAAAACCCTGTCTTAACACCGGGACGAATCCAACCCCTTGAACCTCGACAATCTCACTCGCAAGGCTGCGAGTGCTGGCGGTTGTAAATGGCAAGGAACCAGCCTTAACCTGAAGGAGATCTGCACCTATACCATCCATGGGATGACAAGCGTTCTCCCATGAAACTTTTTTAATCAATCGGCACAAGCCCTTTTATGATAGCCCTGCGGGATGAGAGCCTAAAACCGCAACTTTCAAGACGTGATAGTGAAAACCAGATTAGGAGCGGATAGATAGACAAACAGATAAATAGCGGAGATTGCCGGTCATGTGGATATGCTAAAGGAGGCAGCTGAGTGAACGATAATAACACCGAAAAAACGATGTGCGCCTGACATCCATGGTGAACATCACCGACAGCGCGATCATTAGCCAGACGCTCGATGGCATTATCACCCACTGGAACTCTATGGCTACTGTGCTCTATGGCTATTCTGCAGATGAGGCGCTTGGCAGGCCGGTTTCCCTAGTACCCACTGGATATCCGGATGATGTGCCTTATCTGATTAATAAGATAAATAAAGGGGAGTCTATCAGACATTTTGAGACCATCAGACAGCGGAAAGATGGAAACCTGAGTTAATTGCAAGGTGGCGGTGGAGGACAACGACGGCTCGGGCAATCCCTGACGACTTTAAGGATAAGATCTTTAACCGGCTATTGAGGGGTACGACAAAGGCGAAGGGAATGGGATGGGCCTATACTTGGTGAAGTCGCTAGTGGATAGCTATCGGGGACGGGTGTGGGTGGAGGATCGGGTGATAGGGGATCACACGCAAGGCAGCAGATTCGTTGTACTGCTGCCTATGATAAGGAGTGGGCATGCTTCTACCTGATAGGCGGGTCCGGCCGGAACCTGCCAGCTATCTATAATATGGATGAGCCATAATCTGTGTTTCGATGGCCAGTAACTGTCGCATCGATTCTGACCGGTATAAAGCCGTACTATTCGACCTTGATGGCGTGATCACCGACACGATGAACCTACATTATGAGGCTTACCGCCTCGCTTTTAAGGACTATGGAATAGACGTGAGTAGGATGGATATTTTTATGCGAGAGGGTATGCCATCGATGGACGTGGGCAGGGACATCGCCAGCGTGAAAGGGGCCAGGCTCACCGAAGCTGATATCATGAAGCTAATCGGCAAAAAGCGAGAGATCCAGCGATCGATGGCGGAAAAAGACGCCCGTATTTACCCGGGAGTGACGGAGACGCTACGCGTGCTGCGAGATCATGGCGTACGGCTGGCACTGATCACGGGAAGCAACCTGATGTCGGTGCAGAAAACCCTTCAGAAGGTGGGGGGTATCGAAGGGCTTTTTGACGCGATAATTACCGGTGACGACACTCTCCGCGGCAAGCCTTATCCTGACCCATACCTGAAGGGCATGGAAAAACTAGGGGTGCCCGGAGAGAAATCGGTGGTAGTCGAGAATGCGCCGCTGGGCATCAGATCAGCCAAAGCCGCCGGGGCAGGGTACGTCATTGCGGTTACAACGACGCTGCCTGCGGAGTGCCTAAAGGAAGCGGATGATATAGTATCATCGTTCATCGACATCGAAAATTGTCTATCAAAACGGCTGACTGCGACACATACTCCAAGAGATACAGACGCCTGATCGGCAAACGTAACTCCCTATTGGTTAAGCCTGGAAAGAATTATAACGGAATACCATAGTTATTGATAGATGTGGACTTCGATAAAGACTACTATGCCATTCTGGGCCTGGAGAACAAGGCCACTCTCGACGAGATCAAAAAGGCATATCGAGTACTGGCCAAGAAGTATCACCCGGATGTTAACAAATCTCATAACGCATCAGAAATTTTTAAAGCAGTAACTGAAGCTTATGAGGTGCTCTCCGATCAGAAGAACAGAGAGCAATACGATGCAAATTTCCGGGCCAGCCGTAACAAAGACGAGTTCCGCGAGGAACGCGCTAGGGAGGTGCGCTGGGAGACAACCGATAAGTGGGGAGACAATTTCAACAAACCACGCGAGACAACCGATAAGTGGGGAAAGAAGTTCAACAAACCACGCGAGACAACCGATAAGTGGGGAGATATATTCAGCAAATCACGTGAGACAACCGATAAGTGGGGAGAGATATTCAACAAACCACGCGAGACAACCAATAAGTCGAAGGAGACAACCGACAAATCATGGGAGACGTTCAACAAATCATGGGAGACGCTAAACAAATCACGTGATAAGACTAGCAATAAGTCAGGGAAGACTACAGACAATCAATGGGAGACAACCGACAAGTCAGAGGAGACAACCGACAAGTCAGAGGAGACAACCGACAAATCATGGGAGACAACCGACAAACCTCGAAATAAGGACCGGAACAAAAAGTCGGCGCTCGCTAAAGGCCTGATTTTACTATTATCCCTGATCGTGCCGGGGTTGGTCCAGATCAGCATAGGTGACCGTAAGCTTGGCGGCTGGTTGCTGATCAACTATTTCGTCTTCTGGGCGCTAGCGATGATGTACGGACTGGAGATCGGTATACTGGCGATATTGGTCTGGTGTTATGCCCTTCTGGACGCTTTTGTTGACCTTAAAAAGGCAACGGAAGGTGCAGAGGATGCGAGTGCGCAGTAAAAGCGCGCTATATTATCCATTATTCGGGGTGGTGATATCGTTGCTATTACTGACAATAGTAGCATGCGATATCGTTCGGGCAGACCTGACCGCAACATCGCAGATCTCATCCATCAAGGGAAGGGTAGTGGACGTACGGGGAAATGGCGTCGGAGACGCAAAGGTGACCCTGTATAATGTAACACATGGTAAGGATGGTAAAGACCTGGATACCAGCCTGACCACGATCGACCATAATCCCCAGTATACCGGATGGGGTTCGGACAGCGCTGCAGGATATTATAAATTTTTTGGGGTGCCAACAGGCCGTTATGATATCGTGATCGATATTGACAACACCCGCCGAACTCAGAAGATAAACCTGTCGGGCGGCGATCTGTCTCTACAGGATATCGTCGTCGGATCAGATATCGCATTAACGGCGACAGCTGAATTGTCTTCAACTGTTATACCACATCCTACGACCACCACCATGATGGATCCATCGTCAGGCATAAGGGCCACAGCCGTCCCGCCCAGGCCGGAACAGCCACGGAACAACTCACAGGGCGGGCTTCCGATAATAAAGGTGATCGCCGCTATCCTAGTGATCCTGCAACTATTTACGGCCTTTATTATCATGCGGATTTATTCCACACGGCGTAAATAGCGTATGTACGTAGGCATGCGCTCGTAGGCATGCGCTATTCTATCTACATATCTGACCCACGAATTGATCGTTGAAAAAGACAAAATATTTAATCGGTTTAGCCAAAGTAAATATATGAACATAATCGGTATTCTCTCAAGCCCTAAAGGCAAGAAGAGTGCTACGCTGGGGCTGGTCGAGGCCGCCATTGATGGTTCTCGGCAGGCCGGAGCCGAAACGGAGCTTATCGATATCACCAAGCTCAAGATAAACTACTGCAAAGGGTGTGTCACCTGTTATGCCCAGGGCCGTTGCCCTCAAAGAGATGATTTTCAGGGCGTGTACAATAAGGTTCTTGGAGCTGACGGGATCATACTGAGCAGCCCGAACTATATCGATAATGTTACGGGGCAAATGAAGACGCTGATGGACCGCATGACCGACGCGATCCACGCGCAGCTGTTCGACGGCAAGTACGGTTTATCGATCACCACCTCTGGAGGCGGTAACGACGATTTCGTGCTGGGGCTCATGAACTCTTTCCTAACGAAAAGCGGGGCTACAGTTATCGGAGGAGTTGGAATTGCGCTGGGGCCGGATTCCGCATCGCTGCCGGCAAAAAAAGAACGGTCAAGACAGCTGGGTTCAGAGTTGGCCAACTCGATACGGGAGACCAGATCATACCCAGAACAGGAACGGCTGCATAGGGAGTTCCGGGAACGTTTTTCAAAAACCCTGAAGATAAACAAGGATCGGTGGCCCTCGGATTATGATAGGTGGGTCGACCGGGGCTGGATTGTAGAGTAGGTAAGTAATCTAAAATCTAAACAGGTACTCACATGAGCTATATTATAGAGACGTCCGACTTGGTGAAGCGATTTGGCAATCTCACAGCCGTTGACCGCATCAACCTCAGAGTTGAGAAAGGTGAGATCTTCGGCCTGTTAGGCCCGAATGGCGCAGGAAAGAGCACGACGATCTCCATGCTTTGCACCATCCTCAGACCTACGTCTGGCACGGCAACTGTCAACGGCTTCGACATCGTCCGGCAGGCGGCCCGGGTTAGGAAGTCCATCGGCATCGTCTTCCAGGATCCGAGCATTGATGATAAGCTGACCGGCCGTGAAAATATGGAGATGCACGCTGACCTCTATGATGTACCCCGGGATGTGATGCGGAGCAGGATCAATGAGGTCCTGCAGCTGGTGGAACTGAACGATCGGGCGTCGGACATGGTCAGCACTTATTCCGGAGGCATGCGCCGGCGGCTAGAGATCGCCCGCAGCCTGATCCACTACCCGGGGGTGCTGTTCCTGGACGAGCCGACCATTGGCCTGGACCCGCAGAGCAGAGACCACATCTGGAACTACATCAGGGAGTTGAAAAAACAGGAAGACATCAGTATCATCCTCACCACACACTACATGGACGAGGCTGATCGCCTATGCGACCGAATCGCCATCATCGACAAAAGCCGGATCGTCGCGCTGGACTCTCCACATAACCTGAAGGAGCAGCTGGAGGGGGAGACTATCGTGATCAATTCAAAGGACAACGACCTGTTTGCCAGCAAACTAGCAATGGCGGGCCTTGCTGACAAGATCAGTACAGTTGACGAGGGGTTGAATCTGAGCGTGAAGAACGCGCATACAGTGTTGCCCCGAGTGGTCGAGGTGGCAGCTGCCAACGGCATATACATCGAATCGATATCGCTCCGTGAGCCAGATTTGGACGACGTCTTCATGCACTATACGGGCCGGAATATCCGACAGAGCAGCGGCAAAGAGCTGAGCGGGATGGCGGCGATCATGAGGAGGAGGATACGGTGAGCGAGCTTAGGGGTATCTACTGCCTGTGGCTGAGGGAGGTCCGGCGGTTCCTGCGCGATCGATCTAGGCTGATAGGTTCGGTGATCACCCCCATCCTATGGCTGGTGATCTTTGGCACCGGCCTGAGGTTTTCGCTCAGCTCGCCTGGCTTTAACTACCAGGAGTTCCTATTCCCAGGAATTCTCGGACAGACGCTGCTGTTCACCGCGATGTTTATGGGCATATCCGTTATCTGGGACCGACAATTCGGCTTCATGAAGGAGATCCTAGTGGCGCCGATCTCCCGGACATCTATATTCACCGGCAAAATGCTCGGCGTAGGAACCAGCGCGATGATCCAGGGGCTCATCGTCCTAGCGCTGGGAGCCATCATCGGCGTGCCCTTAGGGTTATATCAACTTGGCATGGCGATCCCGCTGATGGCGCTGATCACGGTGGGTCTGGTCTGCATCGGGCTAATCCTCGCGAGCCTAATGACCAGCTTGGAAAGCTTCGGTACCATCGCGACCTTCGTCAACATGCCCATGTTCTTCCTGAGCGGGGCATTGTTCCCCGTCTCGGTCCTCCCCCTATGGTTGAAGTGGGCGTTCTACCTCAACCCGCTGACTTACGGCGTGGATGCACTACGGACGGTCATTATGAGCGGCTGGCAACCACTGTTACCACTACAGTACGATATCCTGATCATCTGCATCTTCGATCTGGCCGTAATAGTGGTTGGAACTTACGCGTTCAGCCGAAGAAGCTAAATTTTTTTACGAGGATGAGCCAGGTAGAAAACTCGTCGACTATATTTATTTCGATGAAAATTCAACCAACCGGAAGTGCTCGACAACCAAGAGGGTACTAACATCAAGCTTCAGGCCGGCCCTTTCCAGGTCCTGATCCCAGCACATGTGGTGGGCCGCTCTGAAGTGATCGACAGACTCACAACACTCGCCCTTTACGATGTCCTCGCCAACCTGTCCGAACGGTAGCTCATATACCCGCTCGATCCGGATGACACACCTCCTTCTCCCTATAGCATCAATGACCTCGACCAGATCGCCGGGCTCGGTAGGCTCTTCCCCCAGCGTATTATAGTACCAAGCAGCAATCGAACAGGTGACCGTCTTCTCACCCCTGAGTACCTGCTGGATCAGATGATCATCTGCCTCATTCCGGCCCCAAAAAGTAGTCTTCTTCATCGGCTCAATCAGCCCCTATAGATTCAAGCTATGGCAGATAAGGTTAGCGGCCGGGTAACATCTAATGAGACACCATGTTTGTGACCTATACCGATAGGACCAAAAAATGGATTTAACTGGCCATACATATGCTAACCTATATATTAAGATAAAAACCATAGTATACTAGATAATTGAGAGGTATGGGATTGAACTATAAAGCGTTAATAGGATCGATGATGATTTTTGTGCTTGCTGTTGCGATCGCACTTAGTGGATGTACATCGCCAACGCCAACACCAGCAAATGGCACTGGTACCGCTGCTCCCACGGCAGCAGCATCAACAGATAGCACGAATACCACTCTCGCTACAGGGGGGAGCACACAGCATGCCACTACATCATCGACGATGCCGGTCGCAGCAGATACGCCGCCGAAAACATATACAGGCGCCGGAGAACAGATGGCAGGGCCGATCAACCTTAAAGCCGCCAGCACGACCTTCAAGGTCAAGTGTAGCAACGCTAAGGATACGGCGTTCACGGTCAATCTGCAGAACGTCACTACAGGCGAGAACGTCGATAATGTTGGCCAGCATGGTGTCATATATACAAATACTGGGGCAGGACCCACCAGGATTAGTAACGAGATCGATGACACTGAGCAATATGTTATTCCCTCAGCAGATAATTATCAGATATATGTGAACTGTGACCCTGGTGCCTCCTGGGAAATTTCAATTTCCCAGTAATCTATTTTTGCCCCGTACGGCGACGGCATTGATTTATATCTAATAGTAGAGCTATAGTAAATCGCCGGCAGGTATGCACGATACACTTTTAACATATCAAAGATAACTAGCTGATGAACATTTATGACAAAAGTCTTGATAGCGACAGACGGTTCGAAGTATAGCAACCAGGCCGTCGATTACGGCGTGGGAATTGCGAAGAAGCTTGAATCGGATGTGATCGGACTGTATGTCATCAATATAAAAGTGCTCGAGATATACGCGCTCGAGCATCATGACAATATATCGGGGTACGAATCCGAGAACTCCAGACTGAAAAAAGAGGGCGAGGACGCGCTGGTATACTTGGCGGAAAAGTGCACCAGTGTCGGTGTCAAAGTCACTACAACGATCACCAGGGGCTACCCGGCCGAAGAGATCCTCAAGATAGCGGAGGCGGAAAAAACTGATTTGATCATCGTGGGAAACCTGGGCAAGACAAACCTCGAATATATGTTTATGGGAAGCGTCTCGGAGACCGTGGTTAAACGATCCCCGTGTCCTGTACTGGTCGTCCGCGGGAACATGGGAGAGGCGCGGACCACGTTATAAAACAGGTAGCATTAGTGTCGCCATAAAAAAGGGCATTGTTAGAGCGTCCCGGACCTCTTTCTGACTTTTCCCCTCGAATTCTAGGGCGATGGCATAGGAGATTCCGTCGAGCGTCGCATCGAACCCGGAAGACGACCTGAAAGAAACCTCGCCTGCCTGCGGTGCGCAGGCGGTGAAAACGAGGCCTGTGCTGTCGTCGGCCCATGAAGATATGGCAACCAAAAAGCGCTGGATCAGCCTGCCATCCCGGAGCGAGAGTGGCACGTCGAGCATGCAAAAGGCCGGCTCGCCAGTTTTTACCTGATGGTTCCTAGCGGCAGCAAAGTCGGTAGAGTCCGCGATCGATAGCTCGAGGTGTCGTAAAGCAACATAGGGGTCGCCGCCGCGAACGGACCCGCCGATCATCCTGGAACGCGCGGCGAAGCCGCCATCATCTAACGGCGTTATTATAGCCACATCCTTGAGAGCAACCATCGCTGTCGAACCGGGTAAAATGTCAATGGCGGTCATAATCGGGCATTTTGGCAGCTCCCTCATGAGATCGTAGACGGACTCGCCCCGATACCTAGCGATGATTACATCCCTGAGTCCGGCTATCGCTTCGTTAATCGTCTTTCCAGAGTCCTGCAGGTAGTTCGTGGGGCAGGAGGCCTCGAAGGATCTGCGCCCGGCAGTATCCTCAACCTCGTCCACCCTGCAGGGGAACAACTGCATTCTACCCCCGTCCCTGAGAGGCAACGATACCCGGATCATCGTCACAAAGGTCCGGAGGTATACTCTGTCCGGAAGCTGGTAGACCCCATTCCGAATCTCCCGCCTGATCTCCATGGAAAGGCGCTTCAGCGATGACTCGAAGCCAAGATCGCGGGCAGTAGAAGGGCCGTGTTCGGATACGTAAAAAGCGTTCGGTCCGCGAGAGCGATAGGTAATTGCGTCGAGCCTCACGGTTAAGTTATCCCCGGCCTGATCACGCATGATCTTAATCGATGACCATCGTTTATACTCTTTCTCTGCCGCGAGAAGCGCATACTGTATAATATAAGCACGGATCTGATCTGATAGCTGCAAGATGCAGATTTTGTTGTCCGGCATTTATATGAAAAAAATCCGGCTGGACTGTTCATTTTTCACTCAAGAGATAAGTGTACACATATCGATTTTCAATATGCCTGTAAAAGGGAATAGTAAGTGAATGTGAGTGAGTAATATGACAGATCGTCGGGAATGCCTGATCGCGATCGGCAGATTTATGGGTGTCATTACAGATGGGGTCATGGCACAACGAACGATCGAAAGGCTATCGCAGGAGGAAGCGGATTTATGGCTCGAGTCAGCGGTCAAAATTTTCCGGCGTCATGCCCGGAGAGATCGATCGGGAGAAATGCTCGGTCTGTTATGCGATCTGGACGTGTCGGAGGTCGAAGCTACCGGGGAAGATCGCAGGGAAACTCTGGCCCGACATATTTTTGACAGGGCAAAGGCGTTGAATCAAGGATCTGTAGATCCGATCTTCGATAGCTTTTACTCCGATATCCTCGAGTGCCTGCGAAGGATCGAAACGTCTCTGACCGGGGCGCTATATATCATGGGGGTACGACAGGAAGTTATCTGCCTGAAAAACCCGCTGGCGCTGCATACGATCGAAGAGCTTGAACACCTGCCATGCAGAAGGTACCAGGATGGCGCGGGTGCTGCTGGTAGCGCCCGATCGTCGTCTGCTGCGGCAAGATATGTCAGGACTCTGATGGAGGGGTATGGGAAAAAACACCTCAGTTACGACTCGTTCGATAAGATCATGGATGCGCTAGACCGGCTATCGATCTACCCGGGATACCTGAGAATGATCACGGCTGAACACAAGGCGGCTATCGCTAGGCACACGGTAATGGCGATACAGAAGCTCCGTAGAATACAGGATCCATCACAATGGCGGGACGACTTGGTCCTAGCCCTTGGGATGCTGCTGTATAGCGTCTATCCTACTCAGCATCTGGCCACCTTTCTGGCTGATCTACATTCCGGCCACTATAACAGGTATCTGCAGCATGAGTACTATGCGACTATGGCATTGAGCAGCCTGCTGGCAGGCGAGACCGCTCGGGCCGCTTCATATTCAGAGAAGACTTATCACGCAGCGCCCGAACCTGATATGAAGATATATAGCAGGATGCTCTCGGGCTGCATCCACATGCAGAATCATGAGTATGTTGAGGCGAAAAAGGATTTCGAAGGCTGTTTAAGGATCTCAGATGGCCGGATAGGATCGATCATCCGGTTTTATATGGGCATCCTGCACTACGAACTTGGTGAGACAAAACTGGCACTCGATCACTTTACAGAAGTCCGGTCTGATACTGAGGCTGATGACGATATCATGACGCTGTGCAATAACATTGGCACCTGCCACATGGCAAAGGGCGATCTAGGAACGGCCCTGAAGAACTTCGATGAGGCAGAAAGCTGTTTCGTATATTCGGGCCGGTCCACGGCTCGGCAGTTGCTTTCCGTGGCATGCGGCAACAAAGGGATCATATACTTAAGTATGAGAGAACATGATCTCGCTATAGAAAATTTCAGGAAAGCGCTGCGGATCTCAAGGGAAACTGGCAATCATAAAGGCATCGCAAACCAGCTGGGCAACATAGGCCTTATCTATAAAAGCAAGAAGGAGTACGCCAGAGCTGCAAGCTACTTCGCGTCAGCGATGAACTTTTCCTGCAGCATCGATTACTTGGAGGGGGTCATCTACTTCCAGGAGCAGCTGCGGCAGGCGCTGGCGCTTGATGGCCGGCATGGCGACGTAAAGGCGGTCGAGCGGGAAGTGATTCGCAGACATCCCGGGTTCGCATCGATGCTTTCATCCGGGCGCGAGCGGTAGACGCGAGCTAACTGAATAGACACAGATCCGGTGACGGCTCCCACGGTTTTAACCATGGGCTTTCTCCGAGATCGTAAGAGAATCCCTTTTATACTTGCCCGATCAACTGACACCGATGAACCAGAGGGAGATCGTCTCCGCCCTGAAGTACATCTCCAGGATCAAGCATTCATTTATGCTCTCCGAACTGAGAGACAAAGTGAAAGGAACGGTAACGACCCGGGAAATTTATGCAGTGATAGGGCCTCAGCTATATGATCTCGGGCTACGGGCCGTGCCGGAAGGGGAGGACTACCGGATCGAGAAGCTTCCCGCCCCCGTAAAGCTATCATTGAGCCGGGAAGAACAAGAACGCATGGACGTTTTTTTCCAAGCCCCGCGGGTATCCCGCCGTCTGGAGCGCTTGGTCAGGCAGTATATAGAGACGAAGGCGAAAAAGCCGATCGACGACCCAGGATTGCTCGACGGGATCAGGGAGGCGATCAGGGTTCAGAAAGAGCAGTACTGGAAAGAGGGAAAGGCCCGAAAGATCGACTACCATAGCAGCTACAGCGCGCTGGGGTATCTGGGCTACCAGTTCCCAGTCTACTTTATTCAGTTCGAGCATGTCTTGTACGACCTGATCCAAGACGGCCTCCTTAAGGATCGGATGAAAGTCCTGGATGTCGGCACGGGTCCTGGAGTGGTGTCGCTGGCTATCATTGACTTCTATAACAGGCTCGACCATGGGGAAGCTGCCGTCTACGCCCTGGAAAAGTACCCTGAGAATATCGAGGCCTACAATGCACTGGTACCTGAATATGCGACGCACAAAGGTCGCGTTCAGGTGGAAAGGCCGCTGAAGGCCGATCTGATGGCTCGAGACATTATCGGGGTCCCGGATAAGCTGGATCTGGTTGTGTTCTCTAACGTGCTCAATGAGATCAACGCTCCGTTCAACGACCGGGCAGATGCGGTCTCAAGGCTGGCATCACACCTATCCCCCGAGGGCAGTATCGTGATCATCGAGCCGGCTGACAGAGAGAACTCCACAAAAATGCGTAAGCTGGTCATGCGGCTAACCGAGTTGGG
>DATHCY010000033.1:0-4786 GCA_035319305.1 Methanocella sp. | reverse complement strand
CCAAGCTGATATCGTCGATGCACTTCAGCAGGGTGTTGACAGCCCGCTTCAGTGCTGCATGCTCATCCGATGTCCGAGTCTTCGCCACGAAATCGAACTCGTCGATGAACAGTATACAGGGGTTCATGCGCTTTGCCAGTTCGAACACCTTATCGATGTTTTTCGATGTTTCGCCCAAGTACTGAGAGGTGATCATCGAAAGCTTGACCTCCAGGAACGGCAGGCCTAGCCGTGCGGACATGGCCCTAGCGGTGGACGTCTTGCCTGTTCCCGGAGGCCCTACGAACAGCAGCTTGCCGATCTCCCTTAGCCCGATCTTGCGCAGGTAGTCCCGGTACTCGATGGCCTTTACGATCTTCTCAACTTCGGCTTCCTGCTCCGGCGTTAGCACGATGTCATCGATCTTCTGCCCGACGTCCTCCGGTGCGAAGACGTGGACCAGCTTTAGCATGTCCATCCCTTCTTCCCCGCTCTCGGTCGCCACGTCTTTACTCAGGCCTTCGATCCATGAGCGGTCCGATTCTTTCGGCGGATTTCTAGACCGGACTTCCCTATAGTCTACGTTAAACGTGCCGTAGTTCTGGTAGTAATAGGCGAGCACCGGATTGGCATTGATCCGGGTCTTCACATCCTTTTTAATGAACCACTTGGTGCCTAGGTCAAGCACCGTTAGTGTGTAAATCGATCCGAACTCGTCGAAGTTTACGAACGGTAGGGACGACATGATCGACTTCGCATTGTCCAGGTTATAGATCGCCCGGATATCGGAGTCAACGACCTTGATAGGCCTCGGCACCTTTTTAACGTCGGAATCCCAGTAATGCTTGCGAATGTTGGGCGGGAGGTCGTCCTCGGTCAGCATACCTGAGTTGTTGTATATCTCAGCGGTCAATAGCAACTCGAGGACGTCGAGCACCGCTTTCTCGTTAATATTGGCCATCGTTATTGCACCTATCCTGAGTAGATTGTGAACTTAACATTATACTATCAGAGTACTTAAAGTTTCGCTCAATACATACTCTATAGGTCATTCCTAGGATCCGGCGAATATTCGCCGGGTATTATCAGGTATCGTTATAGTATTATCGTCATATGAGGTTCGCGATAAACATCACCAGCTGAACCATAATATCCCCATATAGTAATGCTGAGATAACGCCTAGCGTGATGGGTATTAAGAATGGTATTTTTGGAGTTACCCATAATGTTTCAGGTATCATCCCCCGTTTTTTCCATTCAACTAATTGTCTCCCGAATTTTTCGTCTATTTCCGGATACTTAAATGCCCGGAACTTCTTTACCACTTTGCCATCTACCTCCTCATATGAGTGCATAGGCCTCACAAATTTGCCGGGGATATCCTCGACTTTCATCTTATATCCTAAAAAGGCCGGTATAACGTTGGACTTCAGCTCAGAGATCGGTACATGGAGGATATTGTATGCAAATATGGTCACCGGTAATACTAGGTTCAGCACTAGCGCATTACCGAAGGCCGCGAGCGTAAATATTGGTGACTGTGGAAAAGCCACTATGGGTAAGCTTATGTTTAGTAAGTGTAACGTCGGGTAATATGGGTACAATACTGATAGCGCTAGCAGGGCGTTTGCATCTGCCCCTCCAAAGGCTCCCTTGAGGTATCGGTTGATAAAATAATAGATGAAGTTCACGAGTAAGTATATGAACGTATAACTGATCACAAAATAAAACATCACTTGATACCTAGTATCATAGGACGTTGAAAATACCTCGATGAGCAATAGCAGTACACCTATCGTTGTCATGACTTCCCATAACATATGGGGCGCTCTACGTGTCCGCCAATCGGTGATGCATGAATAAGATAGGATCAGGATACAGGTGATGGCCCTGATATAGTTAATTGTATCGGAGTGTAACACGACCATACCATTAAAAAAACAGTAATATTGTATAAATGCTTTTTTAATTTAATTGGCCTTTCTCCAATGTCAATTATAAGAATCTTGGCGGAGCTTTCTTTTAACGACAATTTAGTATTGCAAATCATCATCCGACGAGACGAGCAAGGGAAGAGCGATTAAAATAAGGGGGAAACCTCCCCACCTATTCCCTGTAGTTGAGCGTATACTCGGAGATCCTGAACGCCCCGATCGCCGGCGCAAGGTCCGGCCTTTCGCTGGATATGACCGTGATTTTCTGCTCTAGCTCGTCGCTGAGCATCTGCTGGATCCTATCCCGAAGCCCTGGAATACAGGCCATGCCGCCGGTCAGGATGATCGGCTCTACTAAGACGCGTTTATATGTCTGGTAGTGATCCTGTGCCAGCTGGGGGAAGAAGTTTTCCATGATCGCCTCAATCACATTGTTGACATACTCCTCTACAGGCTTCATAATGCTCTTCTCGATCTTGAAGCCGTACTGGCCCCGGTCGTGGATATGGACTGAGTCGTAAACCGGTTTGTAGTCGACGAAATTGGCGAACTCTTCCTTGTACTTACGCGCCGTATTGAGATCGATGTTGACGATACCCTGGGTTTCATTCTGGACTCCCAGCCGGATCTTCCGGTCGACGAGGTTGCCGCTGATAGTGCCCAGCGTTACGGTATGGACTGGCTCGCCATTTCTGAATGCGCTGATCTCCAGCGTGGTGGAGCCCATATTGACGCTCACGAAGGTCCTCTTGATAGCTTCCAAGCCGTCGAAGGCCGGTATTGCACCACAGAATGCTTCGGACCATGCCTGTCTTCCTGTCCTGCCTATCGACATGCCTGAGATGATCTCTTTCAGGTTCCTGCGTCCTCGGTCGTTCTCCACCGCCGGGTGGGCCAACGTGACATAGCTGTTCTCGGGGATATCATAGCGGTATACTAGATGCTCGATGAACTGGGCGGCCAGTTTGACACTATCGTCGTCCTGAGGCAGGCCCGCGCGGAACATGAAGTATACGGAATCAGCATATTCTTCTGCGGCTTCATCCCCAAACTTCGTTGCCAGCTTTCCAGTAAATAGATCCCGGTAACGGGCGACGCAGGTGAGCGTCCGGATGATATCCAAGCTTCCCTCGTAGTTCGGCATCACCAGTACCGTACGGGTCGAGCCAATCTTAAGGCCGATAGGAACCGCTTCGTTCGATCGCTTCTTTACGTACCCCGTATCGACGAAGCCCGCGCCGGCAAGTTCTAGGCCGCCGCTTCCATCGGTCAGTAGCTTGCCTTCGTGAAGATCATTTTCAGCCATATCGCTCGCACCTTCTTCCTTATTCATTCATCACCGTCAAGTCGCCAGACTACCACGGAAGACTCGTGTATATTGTCTGAGGCGTCGTGGGATTTCTTATAATAGTAAAGACCCCTGATTTTCTCAATATCATCATTGATTACAAGCTCTTTAGTGATGATATTGAGTATGGTCGTATCAATCTCAAGATCATTGCTCATCTGTATGAATGATACTCCATCTTCGTGGTCATGGATATATCTGATTACCCTCTCCTTATCCTTTACGCTGATTACAGGCGGTTGATCTCTGACCATCGGCAAGGATCTGGGAATACGTATGCGACCATCTTCAGGCTCGCGCGGGTCGGCGGCTGGCGATAGCGGCTTGGCGTCATATCCCCCCTGGCCGTCATCATATTCCATTGGGTAGTCATAATAATCGCTCTCATTTAGTGTAGTTCGTGGCGAAGGCGCTCGTCTGCGGATCTCCCGCGATCTGACCCTTCTATCCCTCGGCTCGTCATCATAGCCATAATCGTAGTCGTCATAGGTATTATAGCCCCGGTACTCCGGAAGTCCTGGCCGGTCTGAATCGGCGGCCGCAAGGTCTTGATCGATGCTCTTTCTACCTCTGATTTTCTCCTGAGGGGTGGGGGGGACGGCGGCGGAATGTCCTCGGGGGCGGGGTGCTCGTGGTCGTTGCTCCACATTTTGCTCTGTCGCCCTTCTGCCATCTTGGTAGTTGGGTTGGTAGTTGGATTTGCTCGTCTTGTTCGATGAAGCCCGGGGTTTGCTGAACACACCCTTGATCGAGCTGGCTATGCCCCCTAGCGGGCCGGCGATCATATGCCGCTTCTTCACTAGCAGCACTACAATTGCTACGATGGCTGCCAGCAATATGAGGATCGCTACAGCAAATATAACCTCTGGCGACACGGCAGATGGGTTCATGTGTGCGACCACATTCTGTGTCTGCTGGTTCTCCTGGATATTCACACGTATCTTTTGATCGTCATATCCCGACGCTGAAAAGCGGATCGTATGAGGGCCGGGCTGTAGGTATGCTATAGATGGTAATGTCGTTATATCATTGCCGTTGGCGTCTTTCAGCCGGCTGTTATTTTCATCATCGTATACTCCTATGCCGGGGGGCGTATCTGTATCCGTACTCAGCATGACCCAGCCCTGCTTTGAGTATGGTACAGTGATATTGGCCACAACATTGCGGTTTTGCTGATCCTTCTCCTCGTTCCCCGTCAGCGTGTCCGGATTGTAAAGGGTGAACGACTTATTTTGTGTATACTCCTTGCCGCTCGCATCTTTATATGTGGCCGAGACATAGAACTTTTTTGAGCCGTATATCGGGGAATTATCCGGGGCGCCGCCTGTTACCTGGACTCCGTTGAACTGAAAGGCACCATTGTCATCTGTCTTGGTCTCTTTCACCTTACTGTAATTCGCCCCGTCGTCTGTTGCCTGGTATAATGTCACCGGTTGTCCTGGTATTGGAGTGCTATCGTTATATTTGACCACACCGCTCACGGTATTCACCATGTCCTGGGTGGGCATCACTGACGGTACCGGGC
>DATHCY010000032.1:0-32449 GCA_035319305.1 Methanocella sp. | reverse complement strand
GCGGGGTGGGATTCACGAGTTTGTGCGTGATTCCGAAAGGGTGAACCGCCTGATTGAAGAGGTGTCCGGTGAGGGTTTCTTCATCGCGGACGCGAACGATAAGATCGTTTTTGCCAGCAAGAAGATGGCTGATCTGCTGGGCTATCATGCGGATGAGATGGTGGGCAAGTCCTACCGGGATTTTCTCAATGAGCATAGTCGCATCTTGCTGAAAGACAAGCAGGTGGAGATTGGTAGAAATGCTCCCCTGGTGATGGATCTGGAGTTCCGGAGAAAACTGGCTACCGATGTCTGGACGATCTTTTCTTCGACGCCGGTCTACGACGAGGTCAATAACCCCATGGGTCTCTTGGCAACGGTGACAGAGATCACAGATCCGAAGAAGACCGAGAAGGACTGTCAATTGCTGGCTTCGATCGTGGATTCTTCAGATGATGCGATCACAGGTAAGACGTTAGATGGGATTATCACCAGTTGGAATCTCGGGGCTACTCGGCTTTATGGGTACAGTGCGGACGAGGTGATCGGTAAATCGATGTCTCTTCTCATACCCCTCGAGTCGGGCGATGAGTTGGCGAGGACGCTGGGCAAGATTCGGCGGGGGGAGCATATTGAGCACTTTGAGACTTTGCGGCGGCGGAAGGACGGCAAACTGATCGACGTCTCCCTGACCGTCTCGCCTATCAAGGATGTTCACGGCAACATTGTGGGCGCTTCGACGATCGCCCGGGATATCACAGGGCGAAAGCGGACTGAAGAGAGGATCAAGCTCGTCAACTCATATAATCGTAGATTGATAGAGGCGAGCCAGGATCCATTAGTCACCATCGCCCCGGACGGCCGGATCACCGACGTGAACAAGGCCACAGAAAACGCGGTTGGTCTCTCCAGGGATAAGCTGATCGGCACCGATTTCTCTTATTATTTCACTGATCCGGTGCGGGCGAAGGAAGGCTATATGCGGGTGTTCGAAGTCGGCTCGGTCACGGATTATCCGCTGGAGATCCGACACCGGGATGGGCATACGACGCCTGTCCTGTATAACGCGTCGGTGTACAAGGATGAGACTGGCAAAGTGATCGGCGTGTTTGCGGCAGCCAGAGATATTACTGAGAGGCGCCGGGCTGAGGAAGCAGCTCATATTGCGAGTGCTTATAATCGTAGATTGATAGAGGCGAGCCTAGATCCAATGGTGACCATCTCCCCAGACGGTGTAATCATGGATGTGAATAAGGCCACTGAGAACGTAACAGGATATCTCCGAGGGGATTTGATCGGCACTGATTTCTCTGTTTACTTTACTGATCCTGAGAAGGCCCTGGAGGGTTATCGGGCAGTGTTCGAGAAGGGGTCGGTCAGGGATTACCCCCTGGAGATCCGGAACAAGAACGGCCGCGTCACGCCAGTCCTTTATAATGCGGCCGTGTACCAGGATAAGACGGGTAAGGTGGTGGGTGTGTTCGCGGCTGCCCGTGATATGACCGAACGTAAAATGGCTGAAGAGAAAATAGATAGGCAGATTATGCTGATAGACCTGAGCCCGGATGCTATTATGGTCCGCAGGTTGGATGGGACGATCATGTTCTGGAGTCGTGGGGCCGAGTCGTTGTATGGGTGGAAAAAGGATGAGGCGATGGGGAAGCAGACGCACTCGCTTTTCCAGACCAGGTTCCCCGAGCCCTTATCGAAGATCAACGAACAATTGGCGAGGACGGGCAGGTGGTCAGGCGAGCTCGTCCATACTACAAAAGATGGCAGGCATGTTACCGTGCAGAGCTGGTGGCTGGCCAGAGGTGCGAAACCCGGTCAAATCGACGAGATACTTGAGTCGAACATTGACATTACTGAATTGAAGCGTACACAATTGCTGGCCGAGCAGACTACGAGGTTGCAGGAGCAGGCCCGGATCATTGATCTGGCACACGTGATCATCCGCGATCCGAATAGCCGTATTATATCCTGGACGAGTGGTGATGAACTGTTGTACGGGTATACCAAAGAAGAAGCTGTGGGAATGGTTTCTAATAAACTATTCCAGACGGTCTTCCCCGTATCTAAGGAAGCCGTTGACGAGTCCCTGGAATTGACGGGGCATTGGCAGGGAGAACTCGTCCACTTGGCCAAGGACGGCCACAAGGTCGTCGTGGCCAGCCACCAGGTATTGTACCGGGAGCATGGTAAACCGGTGGCCATCCTTGAGGTAAACAATGATATCACCGAGCAGAAGCGGTTGGAGAACCAGTTGAGGGATGCGAAGAATCGGGCTGAACTCTACCTGGATATCATGGGGCATGATATCAACAATTTGAACCAGGTGACGGTTGGTAACCTGGATCTTATTCGGGGTGACGAGAACCTCACCGGAGAGCAGCGTGACATCGTCTCGGATGCATTGAATGCTGCGAGGGGTAGCGCTTCGATCATCGATAATGTGAGGAAGATCCAGGCGATACACGAAAAACGGGAGATTATGCTAACCGAGGATCTCAACGAATTGATATTATCGTGTATCCGGGAGGCGCCGAAACCCGTTGGCAGAAATATGGTGATTAATTATGAGCCTCGTAGCGGGTTGATGATCAGGGGCACGGCGCTCATGAAAGAAGTGTTTTGCAACCTGATCAACAATGCCATCAAACACTCGAGCATGGATATCATCATTGATATTGGCGTGGACGCGGTGGACCGTTACGGGAAGGGGTTTTATGAGGTGTCCATTGCGGATAATGGCCCTGGGGTGCCGGACGAGTTGAAGCCAAAGCTGTTTTATCGGTTTCAGCGTGGCGACACCAAGGCTCATGGCAGAGGATTAGGATTGTTTATTGCCAGAAGCCTCGTCGAGCAGGCGGGTGGCGATATCACAATTACTGATCGCATACATGGAGAACCCGAGAGGGGGGCGAAGTTCATCGTGTCCCTACCAGTTTGCGAGGTGTCTTGATGACCAAGTGTCCGGAATCATGCCAGGTTGGAATTGCCATCGTGGAGGACGAGAAAGAACTCGTGAAGGTGTATGAACGGGCGTTCAAACGAAAGAACATTGATATTTGCTTCATCGCCTACGATGGTGTAGAAGCGGTAAAACTGTATATCGAGTGCACTCCCCGACCCCATGCTATTTTGATGGATTACCGGCTTCCGATCATGAATGGCGTCGAGGCCACAAGAGAAATACTCAAATTCGACCCTGAGGCTAAGATCATCTTTTTGAGCGCCGATGTCAGCGTCGAAAATGAAGCTTTAGCAGCGGGGGCCATCATATTCCTAAAAAAGCCGGCGAGTATTAGTGACATTGTGGGTAGCGTGGAGAAGGCGACTGGGATGGTGCCAGTCTAAGAAGGCTTCACGTCGTTTTCTCGCCTTGGATTGTGCGGATAATGGTTTTGCCGGGTATCTTTGAGTGTTGACTATTTTTTCGTCCTGGGTGGACGTCTCGCTGTATCGTCAAGTGCTTGTTTCCTCTTGAGTTCTATTAACTTCTGATATTCAGCTAACAGTTCTTGTAATTCGCCAATTCTTCTGGCGGTATCTCTGGTTAAGTTTTTAGACATTTCAAATATATCGATACACTTATTAAAATGTGCATCATTGTCCTTGTCTGAAATACAAGAAGTGATCTGGTCGCGAAGATCAGTTAACATCTCCCCCTCTTCGCTTAAATGCTGCATCATAGTCCGTATCTGATAACGAACTTCTGCGATTTCGGAGTCGATGTCTGATTGATCAGATTTCACATTAGCACACCATGACCACGATATATATTTGAATTTGACCCGTTTTATTGTTGTTATTGGAAATCTGGTATAGCCCAACTCTTGTGAACCCGCAAAACCACCCTATCGACTTAGCGGGTTACCAGGGTTACATGGGTTACCGGTTTTTGGTATTTTCCCATATATTTTTCTCATGAAGGAAAACCCCAAAATAGATAACCGTAGTAACCCTGGTAACCCGAGATGCAGGAAAATGTTTGGCTAATTATTATAAAATTATTAATATATATTTATATACAGTACATCGTCCCTCGCAAACTCTCCCCCTAACCTCGAACAAACAGAAAAAATCAATCCAGAATTAATATAATAATTATTATATGTGATTATCTCGACCATGTTACTGTGCCGTCCAACCCTCTCAAACTGGCCCTTAACCTTCATCCCCCCTTCTTATCAGGGGAACCAACGCGCCCGGAGTATTGGGTACTTGTTGTATTATAGGTGGATTGAAAGTGTGCTAAAACTGGGGTTTATAGGTGATCCTACACAGGTACTCACACCTGGTGCGGCCTCAAAAAACTTGATAGAATCGGTGGTCACCGCCGAAAAAGACCAGATGCCACGTAACGCACCAGGACGGGTTTAGAAGCGCCGTGTGACACACCAATACCCAACTGGGGGAAAAGAACTACAATCGCCATATCTCAACCCTGCGCTTTATAACGCATAAGCCGGGATGGCTAATCGCACATCCACTACCAGCATTTGCTCAAAAATTGGTGGATAGGCCTAACATCATCTTTAAGCATGTGTATCCCAAAGGACGTTACATGAATTCTATTATATCGGGTGACTTATCTTCGCTTGGTTAGCGATAAAACCTTATTCTGGAAAGTGAATAGTTCTTTTGTCATCCCTACGGGTGCATTGTAACTCTGGATGAAGTCTTCAAGAATGTGAAAAAAGCTTTGATGTTATTGGGAAAGTAGCGGGGAATGGATTTGAACCATTGGTCTACGGGTTATGAGCCCGTCGGGATCTCCTGACTACCCCACCCCGCTATAAAAATAAACCTCGGCAGCCTTATAAGGCCATCATCAGTATATATAGTTTGCTAACTGAGCTTACGAATAACGGGGCCGTGGAGTAGGGAAAGCCCGCGGGTTTTAGCCGTGGGATAAAGCTACCCTTCAGATTATTTGGAATTTCCAAGAAAAATGTTTAAGCGAATACGGTATAAACGATAGTCGCGCGTAAGACATATAAGTTTAGGATCTACCCCACCAAAGCTGAAAGAAGTGTTCTCGCAGACGCTTCAAGAATTGCAGTCTGTCGGCTAAAATCCACAGAAGCCCAAATAAATCCGTGGGGCAGTCACGAATAACATAACATAACATAACATAACATTGATATCCAATTTCAATAGTCTCTACTTCGTATCCAGCTTCTTCTTGATCCCTGTCATCTATAGCCCAGCAACAGATTTTTCTGATTGCGGGGATCGACGACCACGGGAACCCTCTGTCCCACCCTGGGGATCGAGCTTAGGTCGATCAGGCTCACCATCTCCTTATGCTCGGCCTGGTACGATGCTTTACGGGAGGGTACGTTGAGCAGGTATCTAACCTCCAGCCTGCCGTCTTCATAGAGCCCTGCCTGTTCCCCCCAATTATTTCCGCTTCCCCTCGTATACCCCCTCCTTAGCAGATACGCCTTTCGATTGCTGCTCAACTTGTTTACAGCCAGTATTAGCGGAGTATGATAAAATAGTCGTAAGGTAGAGGAAGTTCAGAAGTGGATAGCCGTAATCAGTAGTAGCTTCCGAGGATGGGATTTAAACCCAAAACGAAAAGCGCTATCCTACGACGATCAGGATCGCGATAACATTATAAGGATGATACCAACTAGGAATACTATAATAGCTAGTGCTATCCCTAAAGATGTTACTTGTTATTATGGTTGCTCGGATGAGGTGACTCTGCAAAAGCCTAGTTTAAAATCAAATAGACTCAAGGTGGCTTTAGATAGCAAAACGTTGGAAAATAGTTATTACTAGTTGGGCTGCTCGATCAACGTTGTACCGGTGGACCCCGGGTATGTCGTATGATCATCGTGCGTGCCTTATTTCTTATCCAGCTTTCTTTCGATCTCGATCAGCAGCTGGTCGTCGGTCTTGCCGACGATGTCGATGCCCATCTTCTTGGCCATGCCCTGTGTTCTGGTCAGAGCCACATCCGCGCCGTGACTGGCGACAAGAGAGTTCTTCTCCGCGCTGAGGTCACGCTCGACCTCAACTTGGCCTCGCTTGAATTCGCCCATGGATCTTCCCATGGAGCGGGCCAGTTCGGGCAGTTTGGTGGCGCCGAAGAGTAACACAGCTAAACCTAAGATGATTAACAATTCCTGACTGCCTATCATGCCCATTATCGTTGACCTTCCTGTTATTTACACGGTTATGGTATAGTTAATCACTTACTAGTTATCCGGCGTTATAAACTTTCCGTGAAAATTCTGTGCATTCTTTCGGGGATATATAGCTTTTCTCGCAGCTATGTGCTATTGTATGCCGAGTGATTGCTCTCATCGTTAGAGTCACTTTCCTGTTGTGCCGAAATCACTATGCTGTCAAGTCATCGTGATATGGGAGTTTGTAGGGTTATGTGGCTATCCTTTCAGATATTCCTCAGTAGCGATACGATCGCCGAGCCGAGACATATCAGTCCTCCGATGCTCATGGTGATCGCGATTGTGGCGATTAGCAGCGATCTGTCCGCATTTATCACGGGGCCTGTGTAGCCGGCGAGGCTAAACTGCAGTGTGACTAGTAAAATGGCGAGTGATGTGCCCAGTGTCATGCCCAGATTTCTCACGGTGCTGGAGACGCTGGAGGCGATGCCCAATTTTTGTCTCGGTAGTGCGCTCATCAGTTCTGTGTTGTTGGGGCTCTGGTACAGCGCCCCTCCGATGCCTATTAGTACCATGCCGGCGAGCATAAGGGGAACGCTCACTAGGTAGGCTGCACAGGCGTAGATGAACATCGCTACCGTGATCAGGAGCATGCCTGTAGTGCTGTAGTACTTTGAGCGGCGCTTGTCGTAGAGCCAGCCGCCGATCGGTGCTCCTATTACCATGATAACGGGCACGATCAGGAAGAACATGCCGACCTGATCCGGACGGAAGCCCATGACGCCTTCGAGGTAGAACGGGCCCACGACGTTCATGGTGAAGCTGCCGACGAAGTAGAGAAGCATGCTGACGCAGGGGAGGGTGAAGTGCTTGATCCGGAAAACCTCCAGGTCGAGGAGGGGTGACTTGGTATGGCGCTCGATCCATATGAAGGCCGTGACAGCTGTAGTGAATATGATGGCGAGCGCAAGCTCTGGTAGCGTTATCGCTGCTGTGTCTGCCAGCTCTCCAATGCAGGCGACTAGGGAAATCATAGCAGTGATGAGTGCCAGGGCGCCTGCCCAGTCGAAGTTGGCCTGTACCATCTTTATCTCCGGCATCCGCAGGTACTTGAATGATGTGAGGATCGCTACAGCCCCGATGGGCACGTTAATCAGGAAGATATACCGCCAGCCGAGGGTGCTTACTAGGAAGCCGCCGAGTACTGGCCCCATGATGCTGCCCACTGCTACGGTGGAGCCGATGTAGCCCATGGCGCGGCCCCGTTCGTCGACGGGAAAAGCCTGGAAGAGAATTGCGCCGCTGATACTAAATACCATAGCTCCGCCGATCGCCTGCAGGATGCGGAAGCCGATGAGCGTAGGGAGTGTCGGCGATAGTCCGCAGGCCAGCGAGCTGACCGTAAAGATCGTAAAGCCTGTGATGAACAGCGGTATTTTGCCTGTACGTTCGGAGATCTTGCCGAATATCAGCAGCAGGCTGGTTAGGGTTAAAAGGTAGCCGGTGATGGTCCATTGGGACAGTGCTACGTCGACGCTGAAGTAGGATGTGATGGTCGGAAGCGCGATGTTGGTCACGGTGCCGTCCAGCACTGACATGAGGATGCCGGTCAGCACGACAAGCATGATCTTATACCGGTTTCTGAAGATCTGTTCCGGGATCTGCTCTTGCACGGACCGCTGCATCGTGTTTCTCCGCAGGAGCAAAAGGCGTGCCATAGTATATAGCTTCGTATGATCCAGTCAGCGGCCGGTGTTCACCCACCTATGTTGGAGTATGAATCGCTTACCCTCTCGGCTTGTACTGGGAGGATCTCAAGTATTCTGGCTGTTCTTTACCCTTGTTCAAGAGTAGGTTTTTGTAAGGCGGCTGGTCTATGTCCCCGACGAACTTGACGAGTAACCTTAAGAAGTCATTCCGCTCCTTCGGGGTGAACCTCTCTATGCCATCCTCGGCGTATTTAAAATTAATGCCGTTGCAGCGCTGCACCCATTCCCGGCCTTTCGTAGTTGGCACTATAAAGATGTCCCGGCGGTCCTGGGTGCCTCGTTCTCTGGTCACATAGCCCTTCTTCTCCAGGTAGTTGATGTAATCGGTCACGGTGCTCTTGGTCACGCCGAAGATGGACGCGATGTCCTGCATTCGCAGCTCCATGACTGCAGCTAGGCGGATGATGATGCCCGTAACGAAGGTAAGCTCGTTTTTCCTACCCCGGGCGAACCCATTGAGGTCGATGAGATCCCAGAAGATGTGCTCTACGCACTTGTGGAGGGTGTCGTCGAAGTTTGTCATGTCGCTCCTTTTTTGTCATGCCGCTACTTTGACTATTCTGTGTGATCATACTTATGGTTATCGGCAGACGTCCCAGCCTGGACTTGGAATGAGCCCCTAATTGTTGCTTTCTCTGTATAAATATTATAGGGGCTGCATTTTTCTTGCAAAAGGCGGCTACCGGTTGAGCTTTCTGACTATCATGAATTATTGTCCAGCGCCCCGGAGAAACGGTCGGCTTATTGCTCTGCGATTCAGGGCGAGCCTTCCTTCTGCAGTGTTTATCGCTCGCTATCATCACGGTAAGCTTTATGAGATCATATGGTGAGAAATAATAAAATTTCATTCCTGATTGAGGTGGGCAATGTCAGATACAGTCGTCGAATTTTTACAGGCCAGCTTTCATGAGCAATTACCGATCACGATATATTTTGGCGGTTATCATCTGCGGGGCGTCGTCGCTGCTATCAATGAAGATGCTGTCGAAATACGGCAGGAGAAAATCCGTAGCGTGATTAGGGTTGGGAAGATCGACGCGGTGTCGCGGGATTGAGTGAGAGCTATGGCTGAGATCATATCAATTGCCCCGTTGATCCGTAAAGTCCTGTCGAACCCGACATCAGAGCAGGCTATTCAGCTGGAGATGCTCAGGCTGGCGACGCAGAACCTTCATCAGCCGGACGTATTGGTCGCGCTGGTCGAAGTGTTCCCGGCGGTTAGGGATACTGAGATCAGGCGTTGTCTCCAGGACATCCTCACTAACTTGGATACCTCGCGTTTTTCGGATCTTGAAGCGTTTCACAACGCCCTTATCACCGCGTTCAGGCAGGAGAAGGAACGCAGAGTTCGTGCCATCCTGTTGGAACGACTGTCAAAGGCCTTACACCAGGACACGAGACTGGCCCCTTTCTTTATCGAGGTGCTCGCCGATCCGGCGCTGGACGATCAGGAGTTGGCGGCAGCTACGGGAGCTATATCGAACCTGCCCTCAGTATCGGAAGACGTCGCTGTCAAAGCTCTGGAAAGAGCGCAGTCCGCCCCGGCAGTAATCCAGGAGAAAGCCCTCACTATAGCAGAAAGCTGCCCTCGCTGGGGTAAGGCCGTCGCTACAGCACTGGTACCGTATCTCAGTGTTAAGACAGATCCGGAGTTGCGATGGCGCATTCTAACACGCCTAGTCAAAGCCAGATCCGGGGAGGCCGAGTGTGTGCCAGTGCTGAAGGATATCCTGCATAATGACCCGGATGTAGAGATGCGTAGAATGGCCCTGGAGTTGCTCGGGTATCTCTCGGGCCGGGACGGGAGAATATCGCCCCACATCTTGTGGGTGTCTCTGTACGATGCCGACCCGGAGCTACGGGCTCGGGCGGTCCGGCTTCAGAGGGAGGCGCCAGATCTGCCCGACGATCAATTACAGGAGCTGGCTCGGCTGCTATCTTCAGATGATGCCGTTGGTGTCAGGCTGCAATTGCTTGATATGCTGAAGCCATCCATGTCTAAGCCCGAGGTGCGGGCGGCGACGCTCAGTGCATATCTGGATCTGCCGGCAGCCTTCGAGTTCGAGGAGTTCGAGGCATTGGTAGAGGCCCTCGCCCCTTACATTAGTCGGGATCAGGGTCTGAGGGACACGTTACTGAGGTCGTGGCCACAGCTGCCTCACGCGAGGCAGCGTAAAAAACTACTGGATGTCCTGCTGCCGAGGCTGAAGCCCAATGACAGCTCTGCCTGGGCCGTAAGCGTGTTCTCCCGGGAGCGGAATCCGGAGATTAGGGAGAGCCTGTTCGAGAGGCTGAAGATGCTGTCTGTAGTGAAAAACCCGGAGCTTGCGCGGGCGTTTTGTGCAGAGCTGCGGGAACCGGGCTCAGCCTTCAGGTTGGCCTGTGCGCAGGCGCTGGCCGGCGCAGTGGAAGTCAACCCGGATATCGTGCCAACATTCGAGGATGTGTTGCTCAATGATCAGGAACGGGAGCTGATACGCACCTGCCTGGATGGCTATCTAAAGCCGGGTGTCACCAGAAAATTCGACGTGCTTCTATCAGTAATCAGTAATGAGGCGCTGGATATCGCGTCGCGTCAGGCTTGCATAGATCGATGTATCAGGGACGGACTGGATTCGGATCAGTCCGAGCTGCTGGCTGAAGCGATCACCTCTTCGAAAACTAGTGCTCTGAGGGCGCCAATATGACTACTGATGCTATTATCAGCGAGATACGTAACAGGCGGCGGATCAGCGCAGAACAGGCGGAGACTATGCTGGATCTCTGCGCTTCAGCCGGTACTGAATCAAAGCGGTCGCTGCTGTCCGCCGCTTCCCGCAGCCTGCCGGATCCCCGCGTCATGGCTCGCTGGATCGCTCTGGCAAACGCTGAGCTGGATACAACGCTAAAGGGCCAGATGCTCGTCCGCGTCCTACGATATGACTATAGGCAAGTTCCCGCAGATAACCATGGGCCTTACCTTGATCTGTTGGTATGGGGGCTTTCCCAGGATGACCTCAGGGTGCCTGTACTTGCCACGCTTGGCTCTTTGGTGACGGCCCGGCCGGACGTCGTGGAACTGCTATCTAATATTTACCGCGAGCAGCGCACGATGAGCGCACGGCTACAAATACTAATATCACTCTGCCAGTTTGATACTCTTCCAGCCCCCCTAGCTGCATTTTTCCTGGCGGAGGTCGATAGGGAGGTAGATGCGGATATCAAAGCCAGGATGGTCTGTCTGTTACTGCGAATAGACGCGGCGCCCTTGGAGAAGATCTCCGAGTGGCTTATATCACCGGGGCCGGTGGAGATGAGGCTAGACCTGCTCCGGTACGCGCTGGACCGCGCCCTGTCGCTGGAGTCGGCTTTCAGCCATGTTCTGATGCACGACGACGATCCTCGCTGTCGCCTGGTAGCGGTCAGGGCGCTGGCATTGATCTGCCCGGAATCGCCGGAGACCGTCCGGAACATCCTCGCCGCAGGGCAAAAAGATCCTGCTGCCGAAGTGCGTGAAGCCTGCATGTACTGTTTCCGATATGGCCTGGAACTGACTCCGGCCGTCCAGGCCTCGATGATCGACGATCTCATGACGGATACCTCCCGTCAGAACTGCCTTCTGATACTCGAACTGCTAACCCCGTATCTGAGCCGGTCGCCGGCCACGCAAAAAGCGATGCTGGCGTTGCTGGGCGAAAACCTCCACACGGAAGTGGCCAGTACGATATACCAGATGATGGGGCGCCTGGCCTCGTGGGATCGGGCAACCTTTGAGTGGCTGGTGGAGGCGTATGGGCAGTCCGGCGACGACTATGTGCGAACCGCCATTCTGCAGGCCTTATCGTCATATCATGAGCCGTCCGAACGGCTGATCGAGGTATATAGGGAGGCCCTTCGTGCGCCCAGGCCTCAGCTGAAGCTCTGGGGCATCCGCGGCCTGCTGATGCTGCCATTGACTCCGGATAACGCCGGGGCGATCGCTGCGGCGGCTGATATCCTGATGGAACCGGTGCTCGACCGGGGTACTGCGCGGGCCATCGCCAGAAAAATCGGCCGGATCGTCGATCTGAAGCTCGAAACTCGTGCCAGGTTGAAAAATGTTATGGAGCAAACAAAAGATGACGAGCTGAAACGGATATGCCAGGAGGCAGTAGATCGACCCTCAGAGCAGAAGCCTGCCTCCTCAATCGACTTCGATCACTGGCGCCATCGGGTAGAGGTGGACCATAATGTCTCCGGGATCTTTCCGGAGATTTACGCGGCCTATGATGAGTTCCCTGAAGAGTGTCGGCGCATCCTTAAGGCGGCCCTGCTGGACCCGGCCAACGCCGATACTCTCTACCAGAATCGAGTCCGGGACGCCCAGATCCTCCGGTTCTTGGCAAGCCGTGGCGCCATCGATGACGATATCTGCCGATACTGCGCGAGCTGGGTGCTGACTAAGGATGGCAGCTGGGGAGATCCCAATCTGTACTTGTCCATACTGAGATCGTGGCCGGCGTTTAAGGGCCTTAAAGACACGATCTGGCAGCTATTTAAACAGAAGAGGGATGTCACCAAGTTCAACCCGGTGCTGCTCCGCTTCACGCTGGTCGAGGCCTACGGGAGCGATGTGGCTGCTGGCGATGAGTTCAGGCAGCGTTTTTCCCGACAGGAATCGGTCAATGCTGCCGCACCTTACATATGCTTCCTGACCAAGAACCTGCTGTGGCCGCCGACACTGGCCATGCTACGGGAAGCGATCAAAAAGCCGGCGATCCTAGATGATGATACCCGCCATCAGCTTCGGACGGTCCTGCGAGATTTCGGCGAGGCCGAAACAATAGAACTGCGTCCGAAACCGGGGGTTGTCGATGACTGATAAGACCGCCAGTGTCCAGGAGATCTATACGGCGCTCCTCTCACCGGAGCGTACAGCGGCGGAACGGCTGGCATCGCTGCATACGCTACAGGACTTCCTCGTCGACGAGGACGTGGCGCTCAGGCTAGGTAGCATGGCCCGTGAGGAGAAGACGTTGGAAGTGAGGGCTGCAATGCTTCAGACTTTCCTGGGCATCGATATCACTAGGTTCACCAGAAAAGATGCTTACATAGACCACGTCTTTTTCTTCGTCATCTATGAGCCTGAGGGTGTCTTACGCCTCCCGGCGGTCCAACGGCTTGCTGGACTGGCCGCAGCCGATGATCATATCCAGAACCTGCTCGCGGAGACTCTGCTATATGACCTCAGCGAGGAGATCCAGCACGCGTGCCTCTCCGCGCTCTCCCGGTGTCCCAGGAAAAATGCTACTACAGTAGAGGCGCTCGTTGATTATGCCCGCACCGCACCCCGTGCCCTGCGCGGGGAGCTGCCGAGCCTTTTCGGCCAGATGGAACGGCCTGATTGCGAATTGGGCCTGCTGGCGCTGCTGAACCCGCTGGAGCCTGTCGACGTACGGGCGTCGGTCCTCGACCGGTTGATGGCATTTCCGGTGATCTCTACCCAGGTGGCCGGGCGCCTGGTTGATTACCTGCCCCGAGAACCGGATGCAGGACTCCAGGAGCGGGTCATCAAGGCGCTGTTCAACGCGGTACAGGCCGACATCGGCCTGATGAATGTCATACTGGACCGGGTCCGGGCCTCGCAGGATCAGCGCGCCCTGCTCTACGCGTTCCGCGACCGCCTGTTCTCGTTCCCGGATATGGTCGGCGGCCTGCGGCAGCTGTTCGCCGATGCCACCTCAACCAGCCTTAAGATCGAGCTGCTGCAGCTCTTGGAACCGACCGATAGCATAGCGCTCTTCACCGCTGCGCTCTCTGACCCAGGATACTGGGTGCGGTACCAGGCTATCGGTGTCTGCGAACGCCGCCTGCATGGACATGAGGCGGAGATCAGCTCAGCCGTCGTGGCACGCGTCCCCCAGGAACCGTTGCCTGTGTTGCGCGAAAGACTGGTAGGCCTGCTAGGTAAAACCGGCCGCAAATCTCCTGAGACCGAGCGGTTTTTGGTGCGGTGGATGGTACAGGAGACCAGTCCCGCTATCATCGAACAGATCGCCGCTATCCTGCCCGATGTTATGATGACCGACCTGAACCGGCGGGATCTGCTTAACGCCTACCTGAAGGTGCTGCAGGAGCCATTTTATTCTGCCAAGATCAAGGAAGCGGTCACCGCTAGGCTGACTGCATTTTCCTTCCAGGACCACCCGGATCTGGCGGACTGCCTGAAAGCTCTGATGATGCGAGCCACTGACCTCAGGACCGTCGAAGAGCTGCACAGTTCGTTGCGAACCCTCGAGCCAGATCCCGAGAAGAACATCGATCTGATCCGCCTGCTATTCCTGCGTTTCATCGGCGAGTATGCACAGGAGCCGCTCCACCAGTGGGTTAAGGATTTCAAGGCGGTCGCCCCTGTGAACGAGAGCGTACGGCGAGAGATCCCCTACATCGTCCGGCTGACCGGAGAGACTTGGATCCTCGAGACGGCGGACGTGAAAGATCAAAAAGACAACTTGCTGCCGGCGATCCTGGAAGCCATCAGAAAAGGCGCCTTTAACGAGCCCCAGCGGCTGCTGAAGGAGGCTTATGAGACAAGGACCCTGCGAAAACGCGACCTGATCACCCTTTATCTCCGACTGCTGAACTATCACGACCAGTATCCATTGCTGGACGATGTGATACGCATCATGATCGAGGTCCGGATCTGCTCGCCCGAAATTCTCGACGCCAGCTTCCGCTTTATCACCGCTTTCCCGGATAGCACCGCTACGTATGGCATCAAATCCTACCTCGAAAAGGTAGGGCCGTCCGAGCCGTCATACCTAGACAGAGTCAGGAATGCGATGACCCCGGAAAACTACCGCGCATATGGTCTGAGCAACACATCTCCACGGGACGAAAACCGCATACCACACCACTGGGACGATTCTGGCCACTGGCGTCTGCCCTATTCAGGATGGCCTGTTTCCGGCATATTTTTCGAGCTGGACCCGGAGGAGAGTCTCCGCCAGCTCCTGCTCGCCCCTATAGATCCGGCCCGGCCCGCGCTGGAATCCCTCCACTACCTGTTGCTCAACCAGCTCTGGAGATCTCGTAAGATCACCGCAGAGGATCTAGCGGCGATCGGCCGGCTGATGCAGTCCTCACGTACGATTCCCGGCTACGAAACGCTGTACGACAGGGCGGTCTTTACCTTCAGCGACTACTGGCCGTCCTTTGTTGAGGAACTTAAGAAAAACCCGATTCCACCTGAACTGGCGGCATTTGCGAGCGAAGCGTTTGCCGAACAGTGCCGCCGGTGGCGCGAACTGGAGGTCGGAGGCGGCCTATCGAAGCTGCCGATGCCGCTATTCGGCATGGATCTCAAGCGGTTCGAAACTGCATGGAATCCCGAAGGCACCGCGAGGGATCAGCTCTGGGAGTACTACAGCTCCTTCCTCGGTGAAGACCCACGGGAAAGATCCAGGAATAGATCGTACGCAAGTCCGGCAATCATCGAACCGTCCATGCGCTTTTTCCCTGTAAAGGACCCGTACAAGCTCATCCAGTTCCTGGTCATGACACCTGTTCCAACAGAGCCGATTTGGGAAAAGCGCTGGAGGAGTCTTCTGCAGAATGCCAACAAGCAATACGGCCAGACCCTCGCGAGGGCGATCGCCCAGGTTCCAGAAGCTGGTCGTGAACGGCTGCTGTCGTTTTTAAAATAGAGGATGCACGTCGAGGAGACGAACGGGTTCCGGCCAAAAGGCATAGACGCAGTACTCCTTGACGTTGTACCTCAAAACATCGGATGCCGATCGGTCTGGCGCAGATCCCCGGGGAGATCTTGCGAGTGGATCAGCGACGGACCTTTTCTGACGGGTTCTGCACCATACTATTCTCGATCGCCTGCAGTAGCTGGTCCAGCTCCCAGGACCCGTCGTGGCGTATCCCATTTATATAGAATGCCGGGGTCCCATTTACCCCGCTGCGCACCCCTTCCATGAACTCGTCACGAACTTTCGCGGCGTGAAAGTGGCCTTCAAGCTCCCGGGAGAACCTATCCACATTCAATCCGAGATCGGCAGCATAGTGTTTCAGGCTTTCGACCCCCAGATCCTGCTGGTGCTCATACAGGAGGTCGTGCATCTCCCAGAACTTCCCCTGAGCCGCCGCAGCTTCCGCGGCCTCCGCGGCCTGCATAGCATAGGGATGTACCTGTGTCACTGGAAAGTTGCGAAAGACAAAGCAGAGACGATCGCTGAGCCTGCGCTGAACCTCTCTGACCACAGGGTATGCCTTGCCGCAGAACGGACACTGGTAGTCGCCATATTCGACCAGCATCGCAGGGGAGTTTGCAGATCCTTGCAGATGGTCCTGGCTGCCGACGGGGCGGATCAGCCTATGCACCTCATATGGTGGTAGGGGCAACTTTGCCTCCTCTTACCTTCATCAGCCGCTCCAGAGCCTTGATAACCCCATCTACACCCGGATTGACGTGCGCAGGCGACACATAGCTCCACCAAATCATTCCATCCGGATCGATCACGAATAGCGCCCTGTCACTCATGCCATCTTTCTCGCGGTAAACTCCGTAGGCACGGGAGATTGCGCCCTTCGGCTCAAAATCAGAAAGCAATGGGAAGTGCAGGTTTCTGCTTTTCACAAAAGCCTCATGACTCCAGACGCCATCAACCGAAACGCCCAAGACAGCTGCATTGTTATATCGCTGAAACTCCGGGAGAAGCTCGTTGTACAGGGCGAGTTCGTCGGTACACACGGGACTGAAATCAGCCGGATAGAAAACGAGGACCACCGGCCTACCGCGATAATCGGTCAGCTTCAACGTCTTATCGTGACCGGCACGCAGGGTAAAATCCGGGGCTGTAGCACCCGGTTTCAACGGACTCGATGCCGTGACAGAAGGGTCTTTTGCTGCTGTAGAACTGTCAATATTCTGCATATACTACTGATCAAACATTTGTTATGCCAAAAACTATGGCACATTTTTCCCGGATTTTACCGGGCTACAACCCTTCTTGAAATGTTTTGTATTATGTTGCGGAGCCTGATCACCCGCCCACGCTTGGCGAGATGACAATACGATCGCTATGCAGTGTTAGGACTGAGAATTGGTGTACTATTGCTGCGCGGTTTCTGTTGGAGATTCGGTTCTCCTTGACTCGAGTAACACGAGAAACCCCAAGAGGGCGGACCGCAAGACTACAAGATTTCCCGCACGGCGACAGTCTAAAACCCTTCAAAAATGACCGCTCCAATGTTATAACTTGCCCGTGTAGCTTCGATCATTTCTCATGGCCTTTCTGCCACAGCGATCATCGTTTCGGACGAGATCTCTATGCCCTTCTCCGTCCGCATCATTTCCAGTTCTCCGCTGAGATCCTCAATGATCAGAGACCGCACGTTGTCAGGTACCTCGCGCATGAAATTGCCGAATGAACTCGCTTCCATGAAGTCGAGCAGTTCCCGGGGTGAGGGGTAGTAGCGCTTCTGTGTCAGATAACTGATCATGACGTCTAGGTAACCTGTGTCCCGCAGCTGGTCCTCCAGCTCCTGCCTGCTTACCAGCTTCCTCATGATCTCGTCTTCTATGCGGCCCAGCTCAGGGTACTTTTCAGCGGACAGCTTCTCCATGATCTGTCTCATTGCGAACGGATAGTTGCGGTCGATGGTGGTGATTCCGACCTTGCCTTCGGGCTTCAGCACTCTAAACGCTTCGCGCAGAGCCGCTCTCTTATCATCGATCCAGTGAAAGACCGAGCTGTAGCATACATGATGGAAACTCTCGCCCGGAAAGTTATGGAGATCCTCCCCCCGACCGATCTTAAACCGCAGATTATTGATGCCTGACGATTTCAGCTTGCTCTCCGCAATGCGTAAGCGGTGCGGCGACGGATCGATGCCGATGACTCCTCCGCCGGACGGCCCGATAATTTTAGAGAGATAAAATGCCAACCGTCCGGTGCCACAGCCGATATCCAGGACAAGGTCGCCAATTCTAATATTCATCCTGTCGATCAGCGCCTGGCCGCTTTCGAATTGGAGGTCGCTCACCCTATCGTAACATTCGGCCAGCTCTGGCTCATCCCATGTCACATTGCTCATTGCTCGCAACCCGCCTGCCACCATGTTTATAGTAGTTTACCGAATCAGGATGGCGTGGCCGGCGGCTTATATGTGCCACAAATTATTATTATAGATGGCACTGAAATGCCATATTATTGACAGGAAAGCATTGACAGGAGACGATGTCATATATACTGCCGCTCCCCCTTCAAGGCAGGGTCGGCTACTCCAAGGCCTGAAGGATCTCCCCGGTTTTTCTTACCCGGCCCATTCTCGAAAAGATATATTTAATAGCTGCCAGGTGCTGCTCCTCTGACCTCGATGACATCGCATCCTCCGCAAAGATCTGCTGGTACCCGTACTCATAGGCAAATCGTGCTGTACTCTCCACCCCATAGTCGGTCGAGATCCCACAGAGAATGATCGTATCCAACCCACCTCTGCGCAGCCGTAGGTCCAGGTCCGTGCCGTAAAAGGCTCCCCACTGCCTCTTAGTGATCACCACATCCGTCGGTACTGGCGTCAGCTCGGGCACGAACTCGGCCCAGTCAGTAGGCATAGGGCCCGCAGGAGGCCTGGGCATGGCATCGTCCGCGATCGGCCTGAGGGCGGTCTCCGGCGTAGCCGCTACATGCACAAGGAACACTGGCATGTGGTTTTTTCTGAACACATTCACCATACTAGCCGCCCTCCCGACGACGTCAGCGGCCGCATAAGGCATGGTCGGCGCTGAGACGATACCCTTTTGCAGGTCAATGACCACGATCGCTGTTTTGTTCTTGTCGATCTTTAGCAGTCCACTCATCACAATCAAATCCGGATCATCACAGAAATCTATGCTCAATTGGATATATATTGAACTACCCCGGCTCTGAGAGTAAATTTTCAGCATTTTGACTATCCAGCCAGGATCATCAATCGATAAGTTTACCGGTGGAGAGCTGGACCCCGATCAGCAACATTTATTAACAATTGTTAATAAAATCTTGTTCGACACAGAGACATCCAACACAAGGACTGATGATATGATAAGTTTCTTAAAAGGAATACTTGGAACCGACGTGGCAGGCACCACCCGGAAGATCAGATATCTGGGCAACGCTAAGACTGAGGAGGGGATCCCCACGCTGATCAACCATCTGCAGGACGAAAACATCCAGATCAGGCGCGCGGCATCCGAGGCTCTGGAACACCACTGGATGACCGGCAGACAAGACGCGATCGCCGCCCTGACAAATGCTCTTGGCGACACCGACCCCGTTGTCCGTAAAAATGCCGCTCTCGGGATCGGAGAGTTCATCTCAAAGTGTACATCGGTGGAAGAGTGTGCAGCCGCTAAGAAGGCCATGATCCAGCGACTGATAATCGAGAGCGACGAGAAGGTAATCATGAGCATGGTCGCAGGGCTGGCTTATGCCCATGACACCAACCTGACGGCACAGTTCGCCGACGCGTTCGCGACAAGGGATAAAAAGACGATTGGCATGGCCATCGATATGATAAACAACCTGCCTCAGACCGATATCCGGATGGAAATGAAAAAGGCGCTTCGATCGCTATTATAATATGTGCAGATCAGTAGCTTGTGACAGCTCCAACAATTAAAATCGGTGGCTTCCACGGTTTACACCAACGCATCACCGCCCCAACGCAACTAGGTTAGTCTCGCCTACCACGCCAACATTTTACGCCATACCCCAAACAACCGACCATGTCAAGTTTAACGGCAAGTCAAACCGGCCCATAGAACTTCCAGCCGATACGACAAAGGTTAGACAACCATCGTATAGCTACATGTTGATATATAGTCTATTACACAAGCAGGGTGAGGGTAGAAAGGGCAAAAGAGACTCGCTTCATCCCACTAAACTCGTGGGTTTTCGCTCGCCCCCACTCGACCTGATCATAAGGTTTGAACTACCATACCCTGAATGGGTTATGTCTTCCTGTTAAAAATGCTTACCACCGATTTTTGGTACATGCGTGATTTCCCCTTCAGGCAAACGGGCTGAAGCAACCGGGCATTCTCTCGCTCCATGCTCGTTAACTATAAGCGCCATGGTGTGCTGATTAAAAATACCAGTATTTTTCGGGGCCGTGGACATGACGCGCGGAAGGCTATGGCTTGCGGATCGTATCCTGTTCGTTATACTGCTAATCGCCCTAGCAATACTTATCGCCCTGTTCAGCCAAGCCAATATCCAGTCGGACTCAATCGATTACTATGCGATCCTGCAGAAGCTTACTGGCAATGATCATCCGCCCATAGTTGAAAATTTGCACTTTATGGCGGAGCGGTCGCCAGGATACAGCCTTGCCGCCGTCATCCCCTACTGTCTCGTGGTCTGGCCCCTCAGTATGGCGTTCAACACAGATCGCCAGATCAGTGTACAGGACCAGGATGGATTCCAGGGCATGATGCAGATACCCCCGTACCCCCTGCCATCTACGGGCATATTCTTTCACGATTTTTATCTCGGCGGAAGCATATTCCAGTGGAAAATCATCTTGGCTCTGCTAATCACCAGCTACCTGGCCCTTTTCGGAGGCATCTGGCTTATTGCGAGAACGCTCCGGCTGGAGTCGAAAAATATGCCGGGAATTTCGATTATCCTGCTGGTGATCCTCGCCTCGCCGATCTTTATGATCAACGTGCTGCAGACGCCCTCATATGCGACGCTGTTTGCGTTCGGCCTGAGCTGCGGGTTCAGCTTCTCCTTCACCCGGGCCTGCCGCAGTAAAAACCGGGTTGATGAGCTGTTATGCGGGCTGGTACTGGGGGCGCTGGTACTGACCAGGCTGGAGACAGCGCTCATGTTAGCCGTCGTCATGATGTGCCTCGCCGCCGACAGGGATTTCAGATTCTGTAAGAACCTCGCCGCCGGAGCGATAACCTGGCTGCCGGTGCTGTTTGCCTATAATATGGTATTGTTCGGCAATCCTTTTCACGCCAGCATCCTGGCAGGAGACATCAATCTGATCATGATCAACCCCGGCTACATCTCGGACTGCCTGATCAACCCTGCCTCTGGCGTCGTATTCTGGTCTACGCTGACAGTCCTCGGCATCATCGGCCTGTGCGTCGGCAGAAAAGAGAGACATCAACGGGTGTTCTTAGCCTGCTCAGCGGCAATGATCGGACTATACTTGGTCCGGGTGCCGGTCATGTATCTGCATACTGGAGCCGGCACGATGGAGATCGGAGGTATACCGATCGGCATGCCTGCCACCAGGGATTCGGCGCTGGCACTGGTCCGATCAGACATGAACCGATACCTGACACTGCTGGTGCCATTCGCCGTTCTTGGGCTGCAAGGCCTGCCGGGGGTGATATTCAGAGCGCTTCGGCCGCCTGGCTTCCCACCGCGAAAAGCTTTGATTGAGCCCTAAGCCCGAGAGCAATATATCATCAGAATAACTTCCTTCCGCTATTTTGCGGAAGGTAACATGACAACGAACCGGCTGCCCCGGGTATAGTCTCCCTGCACTCGATCTTCGACCCACACCTGACCGTGATAGCTCTCGACCAGGGTTTTTACGAGGTAGAGTCCGAGCCCGCTGCCTTTCGCTCTAGTTTCTCCCCTTGTGAACCTCGAGAACAATGTGGCTTTTAGCTCATCCCTGATCCCAGGTCCGTCGTCCTCCACGATGGCTTTAATATATCGGCGTTCCTCGTACATGGTCTCGTTCGCACTCAGGTTGATGACTAATGGTCTGCCCATATCAGAATGTTTGATGGCATTCCAGATCAGATTGGAAAAAACGTCCTGGATCAGATCGTTGGCGAGCACAGTACAGGGGCTGACACACTCGCAACCGATCCGAATATCCCTTTCCGGGATCTGAGCATACTGGCGGGCCAGTTCTAAGAGTATCGTACAGAGGTCGATGGCCTTGATCGTCTGCCATCGGGCCTTTGCCTGTTGGAGCTTGTTGACGTTATCGACAAGGCTCGAACTGCTTTTCAACGCCTCAATAGGCTTCCTGATCAGCTTGTTATCGTCGATCCCCAGCGGTTTTCCGGAGGAGATCTGGTGCTCAGCCAGTTCGAGGTAGCCCAGGGCAACCTGGTTTAAGTTTTTGATATCATGCCCCATCAGATCCACGTACATCCCAGACTCGGACCTGGCCTCCTCTAGCCGATCCATCATCGTGTTAAATGTACTGGACAGCTCGCCGATCTCATCTTTCCGCTGGGTTACCACCCTCTGAGCATAGTCCCCCTGCGAGATCTTTTTCATGGTATTGGAGATGCCAACGATCGGGTCGGCGAGATACTTTGAAGCCAGATATCCGACGACCAAGAAGACGACGACGAAGACGGCAAGCATACCTAGGATCCATTCGATCCGATCGATCAGCGGTTGGTACTCGACCGCCAGAGGTGTTGATACGATCACCCCCCAGTCGCCGTATTTCAGAGGCTGATAAGCCGAGATCCTGGACTGCCCATCCCATGATGTATAATGCTCTAAGAACCCGCTCTCGCCCCGCATCACCTTCTGTACCGGGGAATAGCTGGATAAATTAGCGTTTATTCCAACCACGCTCAGGTCGTTGCTTGATATCACCATGCCATGGCTATCGACGATGATGATGTTGTCCCTAGGATCGAGGCTGTGCTCCCGGATACTTTCCTGCAGCGATTCAGGGGAGAAAACAGCCTCGATCCTCCCGAGAACCGTCGTGTTATTTCTAACAGGCATCAACACCCCAAAAGCATAGTCATCGAGGTTCTCGCTATAATACAAACCGGTGATGTAAGGGCCTTCGGAGTTTGCTGCCCGGCTATACCACTCGGTATTGCGAAGGTTCGTCGTGTTAAGGAACTTTTTTGTACTATAAATAAGATTTCCGCTGTTGTCGATGATGAAGACCGCCTCCGGTTTAGGAACGCTCATCTCTAGGTTGTCCATGATCTCCTCCAGACGGCTTGAATTGTTGTCGCTAAATGATACGATGGTATCCGGACTGGTGGAGACGATCTCCACATTGCTGGTGATATCATCAAGGTATAGGTTCATAATTTCGACCAGGTGGTCGGAATCCCTGTAGTCCGACTCGTGGATATCGTATTTGGTGTTCACCCAGTTTGTGTAAATCCATATTGCACCCATTACCAGTACGATGAACAGGCAACTGACGATTAGCATGGCCATTATGCGGGTTCTCAGTGAGTTTAAATGCATCTATTAGAGAGATGGAAAGGGAAGTTATAGCCGTAATTAAAAATAAACGCGTTTTAGCAGGATTTATGGCCCCATAGTGTGGAGCCCATAGTTTCTGGTCGATAGCTCGATCGGCACATGGCTATTCTGGTAACTGCAGATCACCAGTTGTCATGATCAATGCAGTTGTATAGATCAGGCGAAAGTGACGCAGGGGACGGAGAGAATAAGGATTATTGGGAACTGGGCAAGCCTCCATCGAGTTAAATTGCCAAGGCTTCGGCTTTGGCAGGCTCCATTTCCTTAGGCCGGAGCGGTTGACAGCTTTTAATATAAGGAGTAATATACCAAATAATAGCAAAGAAAAGATTTATATGGGTGTACATACCACTATAGAATAGCCATTCGCTGATCATCGGATGCAGAAGATAGCTTTTGCATTCGCAGAAGCGTGCGGCAGCCTGGGAGCAGCAAACGCTGATCCCATGACAACTGGGGGTATATAGCAGTGGAAAACAAATATTCCGAAATAGCGAAGAGCCTGACATCGTCTCGCCGAATTGAAGCGATTATCGATGCGGGAGTAGTAGCTGTTCTGATAATGACCGTGTTGCTCGTGGCAATGCTTTTATCCATCGCACATCTGAACGTGGGACAACCTCCGATCGGGCTTGCGCACGCCATTGTCTACGGTCATATAGCAACTGTGGAGACCTCGACGGGTGACCTCACGCTCGAGCTATCCCTGATCGGCATCGTAGGCGCAACCATGCTAGGAGCCTATTACGTCCTGGTGCACAAATCCGTATAACCTAAAGATTATCTCCACCATTGGTACAGAATAAGCTGTAAATCCAATGGGCACGACGGGCAGAACCAAGCAAACCATACATACACTCACCCGAAAACCTGCCCGCCGTGCTAAAACATCGTTTTCTCAACGGCAGACACAGTGCTAAATTGCCCTCATCAGACACCGACCACTACCCAGATCCTAATCGGAAATCAGAGATTTTTAATCTTCGGAACCAGCTTAGCCCTGAGACCCTCTTCGACCTTCAGGATGCCCTTATGGGTAAGGTAATATTCCTCGATGTCGGTGGCCTCGAACTTACGGGTGATACAATCCTCGTCTACCCAGAAGTCGATGATGTCAACGTAAAGAACGTTGTCGATCTTCGCCCAATCCTTGATGTTCTTCATCTTTGCACCTTGGCGTTTGCTGCCACCTGCGACTTCGTATATGATGCTGAGCAGCTCGATCCGCTGCCTGTCCATGTTTTTAATGTCAATCACTGGATAGCACCTCATATCACCGGCCTGATGAGCGAGCCTGGCGTTTATTTTGTTTATCGAGATGTTTTTCTACATCACCAGTTTATCAAAAATAGTATTAATAGATTTTATTCGTATTTTATTAATAGTAAGCTGTAATACCCAAGGTTTATTTTCACATTTTATCTAAATGGGATTGAGAAGCCCGAAACTTTATTGCCTTCAGCATGCGACCATATAACGAGCGCTTATGAAACCGATCTTACAGGTTGCCCTAGACGAAGTTGAGCTAATCAGGGCTGTCGAGATCGCCCGTGAGGCGATCGCAGGTGGTGCTGACTATGTGGAAGCGGGCACCCCCCTGATCAAGAGTGAAGGTATGAACGCAATTCGCACACTGAAGGCGGAGTTCGGAGACGATCACGTGATCGTCGCCGACATGAAGACGATGGACACAGGCGCTATCGAGATCGAGATGGCTGCGAAGGCAGGGGCAGGAATAGTGACGATCCTAGGGGCATCGCATGACTCCACGATCCAGGATGCCTTGCGCTCCGCCCAGAGGTATGGGGTTAGACTGTCCGCGGACCTGATCAACGTGCCTCACCCTGCTAAAAGGGCCGCTCAACTACAGGGTATAGGGGTGGATATTATAGGCATCCATGTGGGCATCGATCAGCAAATGGTCGGCCAGGATCCGCTGGAAGTATTAAAGGTGACTAGGGAAGCTGTGAGCATCCCGATCGCTGTGGCTGGCGGGCTTGATGCGCGATCGGCGGCCTCAGCTGTAGCCCTGGGAGCCGACATCGTGATCGTCGGCGGCAATATCATCCGATCTAAGGACGTGACTGAGGCATCTAGGGCGATACGGACGGCCATCGATGGCAGGGCGACTACCACGATGATCAGCAAGTCTCGGGATGAGGAGATACGGGAACTGTTCATGCAAGTCTCCACTCCAAACATCTCGGACGCCATGCATAGGGCCCCAGCCATGAGGGACATCAAGCCTCTGTTTGAGAACATCAAGATAGCCGGAAAGGCCGTTACGGTGCAAAACTTTCCAGGAGACTGGGCTCGACCGGTAGAAGCCTCTGATGTGGCAGGGCCGGGCAACGTCATCGTCATCTGCAATAACAGCAACTATGTGGCCCCCTGGGGCGAGCTGGCCTCTAGGGGATGCGTACAGAAGGGCATCATAGGCGTAGTAATCGATGGGGCGATCAGGGACGTGGACGACATCCGCAAAATCAAGTTCCCAGCGTTCGCTTCCGCCCACGTGCCCAACGCCGGTGATCCAAAGGGCATGGGGGAGATCAACACTGAAATCACATGCGGGGGGCTAACGGTCCGTCCGGAGGACTGGATCGTGGGCGATGACAACGGCGTTATGGTCATTCCTAAAGAACAGGCGTACGAGGTAGCCCGCAGGGCCATGGAAGTCAGGAAAAACGAGGATAGGGTGCGGGTTGAGATCGAGCGCGGAAAGACACTAGCGCAAGTTGTCGACCTGTACAAGTGGGAGAAAAAATAGAAAAAGATCACCGGCTGCCATCAGCCTGTGACATTGATCGAAAGCTGCAACGACCGATAGGGAGCTGTCATGTTGCCATCTTTGTACAGCAAGAACTCCGTTTTCATCTCGTCCCCGACCCTGTCGGGCTTTAACTGGATAGTCTGTTCCAACGTCTGGTTATCGGCGACGGTGAAACTCTGAGAGCTGAGCTGGGTAAGGGAACTATTATCCTTCAATGCTACGATCAGAGTATAATTGGCGCTTTGGTACTCATGGTTTGCTACACCGACGATGACCGGCTTGGACTGGCCGAGCACGAACCTGGTAGGATAATTGGTTGCTTTTCCGTCCGGGCCCAGAAGGTACATTTCGGTGAACTTTGAGCCCTGCGAGGACGCCAAAAAGACGTAGGCGATCGATATGATCAAAACCGATATCGCTGCAATCACTATGATGGTAAACACCTTGTCAAACGCACCCTCTTGGCCAGGAAACATAGCGCTTCGCAGGTTGCGGTATACTGTGCCGGGGTAGATGCGGAAACTATCCTCGGGCGACAGATCGTGCCTTCGTATGCTCGTCATTAGCACGCAGATCAGGGTAAAGGCAGTGAGCAGTATGGCTATATAATTCTGATGTAAGCCCCAAGGCGTGAAAGTCAGCCCCAGCCCGACGAGGGACAGGAGGATGATGCTGATGCCGAATGACAGTAGTATTCGCTCGATGCCGTCGAGGTCCTTCCTCCCCGGAAATAACGCTGCGGCCAAGGAGTACCCAGGGACAAATAGCATTATAACCTGGGACAGTGACGATTGGATCGTTGTTCCGCCAGCATTGGGAATGTAAACAGCCACGAGGGCGACCACTGCAAATCCCAGGGCCAGAAACAGGTCGAAGATCATGTATTTGGCCGGCCTCTTTAAACTGGAACGTGTTTCCGCGCGTCCGGACTCAGTATTTTTTCTGCTCGGCATTATGTATCTCCGAGTATCTCAAGCGCCAGACGGATTTTCTTACCATCCACACGCACACCAGCAATCCGGACTTTCTTCCCCATGCCGTCCGCCACCATGCAACCTGCCAAGCTGCAGATAGGGCACCCGGTCCGGGTGCAGATTTCCGGATGGTCTCTTCTGATAGCTTCGCACATGTTGCTGCATGCGATATTCGACATCGATATGGTCACGGTATTTCCACCAGTCTTCACGCTGACCTTTGAGGCTAGCTCCAGGTTGTTCTCGAGCACATCTTTGATCTCGTTCTCAAGCCCTTCCGATGTGAATAATGCGCCGATTGACTGGACGTAGCGGAAAAGGCCCTGGCCAGGAGGGTCGATAACAAGGCCGTTGATTTTCCTGCCGGAGATGTTGAAGACATCCTCCCTATGAGTTCTCAGCTCTACTGCCGGGCTATTATCGGACAATGGAATGAATAGTTTCGTTGATCCTGCCATCTTCGCAGGAAGGTAAATGCCTCTGGATGAAATCAGCAATGAGGAAAGTATCCTGTTTATGGAAACCACGTCAGATATGCACATCGCTTCATAGACCTCGTTCCGCAGGTAACGATTCGGGGTGAGGAGAGACATGAGTACAGCAATGGCGATGAAGGTAGAACCAGTCATTGCCAGCAGGGATGACATCATCGAACCATCGCTGGTCAGAATCCATAGGACGAGAACCACGATCCCGAGCAGACTCAGCGCTATAGAAGCCGGCCGCATTGTCCAGCGGTTATAGGCATTTAGCCTGCGACGTAGAGTATCCCGCTGCCATTTCATCGCTTTAAACAGTTCCTGCTGCTGGTCTTGCATCTGATCACCCATCCATTCTCGTTTTCGGCAATTCTTTGTAAAGAGCTTCCTCGGGCTTTTCCCCGTTACCCAAATCGATCACCCGCACATTGCTGGCGCCTCGGACCCGACGCAGGGTATCCTTTAACTTCAGGTACTTTTCATGGCACTCCTCGGCAGATCCCGGGTCAGATCCGAACCATAAGTGCGGAGTGAGTATTACGGTTATATGGTGCCCTCGATATGTTGCCATGCGAATACCGTTCAACAGTATACCATTGCCCATGGAATCGTTAGTCATGATGATGAATTGACATTTGGAGCCGGTCGAATTGATCACTTTCTGGACGGCTTTGGAGAACCCATCAGCAGTGATGCTCGTCTGGTAACTCCTGATCGTCTCGTCCATTACCGAGCTTAGTATCGCCAGTTCCTTGTACTCTTTTAGTGATGATTTAAGATTGCCTGCCTCGAAGAGGGTCGTATCTCTGCTCATCGATTCTTTCGACGATGGTATGGGAGTTAGCGAGGAAAGAACCTCCATCGTATGGACTATGTGCTTGTTTCCCATTCCAGAAGGTATGTATTTGATGATATCGTCCCTGGAGAAACAGATTAATCCAAACGTAGTATTGTCAAGGGAGAGCTTATTGATCAGCAGCGAAGTTAACTTTATGACCGTGTTCAGTTCGGACGTTTCACCGGTACCCATCGTATGGTCCACGTCAATGAAGAAAAACGTGGGATATGTCAACTCATTTTCGAATTCGCGAACAATAAGTTTGTTCGACCGGCTGGAGCGGGCCCAGTCAATATTCCTCATATTGTCACCCGGGGAATAATTGCGGATATGGGAAAAATCGACGCCGTCCTTGGCTGTATCGCGATGCAATTCAATGATGCTGTTTTCATGCCGCATATGTCTGAGCGCGACCTGCGAGTGGGCGCCCGGTACGCTGACGCCCAGATGTGCTTTAATCTGGATGTCTTTCCCGATCTTAACGGAATCCTTGAAGAACCACGACTCTAAGATCAGGGTCAATGGCGGTATGGTAAGTTCGCCGAACTGGAGAGGTTTTAGTTTCGTGATCAGCTCGACTGTGGCTCCGCGGGAAAGGACGACCTCCCCGCTTTGCGGCTCGGAAGACCTGATTTTCGGGTCCATAGGCTGGACGTAGTTGACATGCCGCTCAGCGTGCCCCCTGTAATTCAGCTTTGTGATAAACACGAAATATGATCCCATGCTCACGTTTACCGCCGGTACTGTACGGCTTATCTTAAGCCTTTGCATCACCCATATGCCCAGCATCAGCCGAAGAAAATCGAGCACTATGATCAGCAGAAATATGGCGGTAGCTGAATAGGACACGACGCCCCCAATCAGCCAGCTTAATGCTATCAGCGCAGTCGCGATAATCGCAACGCTCGGATCTTTTAATTCCATTCAATATCGCCAGTCTATGGTACTTTGACTTTACTCATGATCTCCTGGACGATATCGTTGATGGTTACATCTTCGAACTCGTACTCAGGCTTGATAATGAGCCGGTGATTCAACACCTTGGGCACCAGATATTTTACATCATCAGGGATCACGTATTCCCTCCCGCGGATGGCGGCGACGGCCCTGGACGCTTTGAACAGGGCTATGGACGCACGGGGGCTGCCGCCGAGCAACAGCTTATCGTGGGAACGGGATGTCACGATTATGTCCCGGATATATTCCATGATCTTGTTATCGACGTATATGCCCTTCACCAATTTGATCATATTGATCACGTCATCATGGGTAATGAGTTTTTGAGTCGAGATACGCTCCTCATGCACCTTGATCTTCAGGATTTCCAGCTCTTCATCGGGAGTAGGATAGTTTACTTTCAGCTTGAACATGAACCGGTCGATCTGCGCTTCGGGGAGGGGAAATGTACCGACCACGTCGATGGGGTTTTGGGTCGTGATAACCATGAATGGGTGGGAGAGACTATGGGTATTGCCCTCGATGGTCACCTGTTTTTCCTCCATGGCCTCCAGCAGTGCTGACTGGGTCTTGGGCGAGGACCGGTTGACCTCATCCACAAGAAGGATGTTGGTAAAGATTGGCCCCTTCTTGAGAAGGAACGCGGAGTCCTTCGCGCTATATACATACAATCCGGTCAGATCGGAAGGTAATAGGTCTGGCACGAACTGTATCCGTTTGAAGTCCAGATCCATCGTGGATGCGAATGCCCTGGCGATGGAAGTCTTGGCCAGTCCGGGCACTCCATCCAGCATAAGATTGCCCTCGGATAGCAGCACTATCAGCATATCCATGATCAGTTCATCGTTACCCACGATCGTTTTCTTTACTTCACCCATAATTTTAGAGGTCAGTAACGAGAACGCCCCTACATATGATTCCTGTGCCTGTGATTTGATCTCCATTGCCATCGCCTACAATTTTTTCTTCAGCTCTTTTTCTTCACCTTCGGTTAATAGTTGCTTTATCTTCATAAAACTAATTATCGCATCTTTCTTTTCGTGTGGATCCTCATGTATAAGTTCATCCTGGGCGATCATCCTGTATATGCTTTCCCGCCGGTAAAACAGGTACCCTACGAGCAAAATGATCATAACACAGATGAATTGTGCTACCGGATCAGTTTTTATCCGATTATATGCACTGGCCAGCGGTTGCGAACTCTGCCCGTGAGAGACATCAACGTATACAATATTGTTACTAAATACGTTAGACTTGAGCACACCATTATCGCCCAGGCCGATCATACTGTTGATGAGTACGTCCGAGTCCCCAATGACTATCAGCTCCCCCTTACCATATTTGACCGATGCAGCTACCGGATACTGCGAATACTTCTCGCTTCCATCGAGAGTACCGTTATCGTCCGCATCGATCCACGCCATATTCGACGTACTCGCTAGAACATTTGTGCCTCTCGTTATATTCAACGACACGGGGTGGTTTAGCACCAGCGTTCCGACGCCACCAAACACCCCTTGAGGACGAATATTGGTTATGACCGGGAACGATGGCTTGTGATAGTAATTGCTATCCTGACAGAGGGGTTGCTGGTTCAGGGTAACGGGTGAGTTGATCGAGTTCAGCAGGCTATTCGATCTGCCATAGTCATCCATCACGATCACTCTGCCTCCAAGATGCATAAATGACAGTATCTGGTTTGACTCCGATTCCGAATAGGGTTCTGTTGGCCCGATAATAAGCAGCGTACTGCCCTGAGGGACCGACGAGAGGCTCGAAATGCTGTAGAGGCTGGACATGTTGCCCGACAGATCCGCCATACCATTCCATGCCGGATTCATGGGGTTGTAATTCGCATCGCTGTAGTAGAACCTGCCAATCAGCAACAGAGCGACGATAATTATTGCAGCAGATAGAAGTACAGTTATCGTCCTCATAGCCTGATCACCTCAATCGGCCTTGATAGCTCTCTGCAGAAATTAACGAAGCCAGCCATCGCGTTCTCGAGATCTCTCTTGTTCACCTGTCGGTGGCCATATGCTACAACTTCATAAAGCGTGACTATGGGTTTAAGCGCTTCATAGGCACCAGGCCTGCTTTGTGATACGAGCTTAAAGAATTCGAGATGCGTCGTCGAGTCGGGAAGCTCTGTCACGGTCGTTCTTGCGGCGTACCGGGAGAGCGTGTATATGCTCGCCACCGCCCGTGACAGGTCCCCTGATTCCGCCATCGCTTTAACCATAGCCAGTTCCGCTTCTGGGTCGAACATTTTTTCCTTTACCGGTTCTGCAGCTATGGGTTCTTCGACCGGCTGATCCACTGACTGATCGATCTTGGCCGAAGGCGACAGTAAAGATCGAACCGACATTATCAGCGCCCGATCCAGGCCAATGCGCCGGATAATGATTGCGAGTATGATCACTATGCCAAGTATGACCAGAAGCCTGATAGATGACTTATCGTAAGGTATGATCAGTATGGTACCTGCCTCTACCGGGGCTGGAGATGTCTGTTTGTTATCGTTCGATGATATGATCAACATCTGTGGGCCCAGAGGATCGTTCTGCGATACCCCTCTTGAGATCGAATACTGTCCATTGTTGTCCGTTACAGGCATATCAATAACCTGACCCCCCATGACGGCCTTCAGGGTATAATTGGACGCGGGCCTGCCATTGGTCGTGGCTACCTTGCCGGTCAGATCGATGGTATCGCCGACGAAGAGGATTTGTGCGGGGGTATCCACGGTTATTACCATTGTCTGAGGGACGATGGTCACTTCCGCAGGGCTGCTCTCGGAACCGTATAGGTTGCCGGCTGGTGGCGTATAAACCGCTTTCATCTGGCCGGCCCCCAGCGGCATGTCATATGGCACTGTTGTAGTGTATTCGTAATTGCCGGATTGATCTGTCTGTATCGTATCGATCTGCTGGTCTCCGGCATACAGGGAGACATTGGCGCTATCGATAGCACTGCCTTTATCTGTCTGGACGCTACCGGTAAAGGTGATGCCGTCGCCTCCTGCAAACTGTTTTCCAGATATGGAAAGCGTTATTGATGTGTTTGTGGGAACGATCGTCAGGGGGTGACCCTCAGAGCTGGATGAGTTCAGGAAGCTCGCTCCTGCACCCGGATTGAAAGATGTCGATAGAGTGTAGCTTCCAGGCTGCATATCCTGAGTGATCGGAAACTGGAAACTATAAGCGCCGCTCCCATCAACAGTTGCAGTCCCCAAGTCCATTTCGTTAATTATTGTTCCATTACTGCTTCCGTTTGACGCGTTGCCCATACTGCTTCCGTTTGACGC
>DATHCY010000031.1:0-2775 GCA_035319305.1 Methanocella sp. | reverse complement strand
TGTCTCTTTCGCTTTCCCCTTGCCTATGCAGTATGCCTTGTCCGGGTGGGGGCGGACTTGTGTGATCCTGTCCACCACTTCGTAGCCGGCCGATCGGGCTAGCTCCTCTAGCTCCTCCAGATTCTGATTCCTCTTCCGGGGATCTATGATCCGCTTGATTAAAACTGCGCGGGGCATGACATGTTCTTCTCTACAAGATCGAGGGTATTTAAAGTTCTGCTCACAAACCGTCCGTGAAGGTCGTCCATTAAAGTTCGGGAGATCCGGGGTGTGGGGTGTAGACTTCGCGGTATACTAGGTCGTCCAGGTTTTTTCTGGGCCTGCGCGCTGGAGTCTCATTGGGGTATCCAAGCGTCATGCAGGCGATGATTTCCCATTCGGGTGGTATGCGGATGATGGACTTCAGGTGATCCTCGTTGAACTGTCCGATCCAGCAGGATCCGATGCCGTTTTCCCAGGCGGTCAGCGCTACGTGTTCCATGGCAATGGCCCCGTCGACCTGGCACCATTTCTGCCGCTTATCGCCGAAGCACACGATGAAAACAGCGCAGCCTGATACGTAGTCGAAGCCGCTGCACGCTCGGGCAAGCCGCCTCTTTCTCTCCGGATCCTGGACGACGACCATCGCCCACGGCTGGCGGTTGGCCGCCGATGGGGCTAGGCGGGCCGCTTCCAGGATCCGCTTCAACAGATCTTCTGGTATCTGCGCATCCCGGTACTTACGGATGCTCCTTCGGGTCTCGATCGCCATAAAAACATCCATGAACGAAGCTCCACAATATATTTTACAAGTTAATATAAAAACGTTGGCAATGGCCTACTGCGTTTTAATTGAATCCTTAAACTGGCTGACCCCGTACATCAAGAGATCATCACCTCTCGTATCGGTTGATTCAAGTATTTCGCGGTAACCTTCGTTGAGTTTTGCAATAGGGGAAAGCGAGAAACTGATGGTAATTGCACTTTTCTCCGGATCGACGACTTTTTGTCGGGCAGTTTTCGTGACCTTTCTCCAGCGAATCTCGCAGCAGATTAAAACTGGGCGCGTTGCATCGATCTTAGCGCCTGCACTACAGTTGTGTATTGTTGCCCTGTATTTGCCGATACTTTTCTCGGCGAGGTAAAGGGGTGTCTCGGGCAGATAGAGAATTATTCAAATAACAAATATGTCGTAGTTTGGCCTTCAGCGAGATGCGGCCTGAGACGGACTTGGTCAGAGTCAAAGCGTCATCGTAGCAGCCTCATGCCGTTCAGTATGACGATGATGGCAGCCCCAGTGTCGGCGAAGACAGCCATCCACAGGTTGGCGAGGCCGAGGAGGGTGAACCCTATGAACAGCCCCTTGATCGCAAGCGAGAATGTCACGTTCTCTATGATGATCCTCATCATCCTGCGACCCAGCGTCACCAAGTATGATAGCTTCGATAGGTCGTTGGACATCAGGGCGATGTCAGCGGTCTCGATGGCCGTGTCCGAGCCCGTGGCCCCCATGGCGATGCCTATGCTGGCTTCTGCCAGTGCAGGGGCATCGTTGACGCCGTCTCCGACCATGGCCACGTGGCCGTACTTTTCCTTCAGGCCAGAGATCCGTGTGACCTTATCGGCGGGCAGCAGGCTCGAGTAGTACTCATTCACGCCTGATTCCCGGGCGATGGTCTTCGCCGCCTGCTCGCCATCCCCTGTCAGCATCACCAGATGGGGGACTTTCGCATCATGCAGTGATTTTAGCGCGGCTCCGCTCTCCGGCCTAACCCGATCCATGATGGCGAAAACCGCTATTATGCCATCCGAGTCACCCAGCATAACAGGTGTTTTTCCGTCCTTCTCGAAGCCTGCTACCACCTGGAGCACGTCGCTATCGATATCGCCGAACATGCGGTCGTTGCCAATGCTGTAGCTTCTGCCGTTCACGGTTGCCCTTACCCCAGCTCCTGGAACCGATTCGAACGTTTCAGCCTTTATCACGCCGTTCCTTCCGTTGGCCCGAATGATCGCTGCAGCAAGCGGGTGCTCTGACCGGTCTTCGATGGCCGCAGCGAGATGTATCGCCGTCTCTTTCGTGCCTCTGTAGGTGACCACGTCGATGACCTCCGGTCTGCCCTCGGTTAGGGTACCGGTCTTGTCGAACGCGATGGCATTGAGCTTGCCGCACTCTTCTATATATGTGCCCCCTTTGATTAGCACGCCGTGTCTGGACGCATTGCCTATGGCTGCGACGATGGATATAGGGGTGGATATGACCAGCGCGCAGGGGCAGGCGATGACCAGCAGCACCAGCGCCCGGTAGAACCACGTCTCGAAGGGCTGGCCCAGCAGGGGTGGGAATGTGGCGATGCTGACGGCTGCCAGGATAACTATAGGGGTATAATACTTAGCGAACCGGTCCACGAACTCCTGGGTGGGGGCCTTCCGGCTCTGTGCGTCTTCCACCATGTGGATGATGCGGGAGATGGTGTTGTCCTCGAAGGTTCTGGTAACTTTTACTTCCAGCGTTCCGCGTTCGTTCATAGTACCGGCATACACCGGGAAACCAGGTCTCTTCTCTACCGGGATCGACTCGCCGGTGATCGGCGCCTGGTTCACCGTTGAGACGCCATCCATTACCACTCCGTCCATGGCTATGCTCTCGCCCGGCCTGATAATTAGGATGTCGCCGGGCGATATGGACGGCGCCGGGACCCTGCTTTCCGTGCCATCACGTAGAACCGATGCTTCGGCCGGAGCAAGGCTGATTAGCGATTTGATCGAGTTGCGGGTCCGATCCAGGGTGTAAGA
>DATHCY010000030.1:0-19113 GCA_035319305.1 Methanocella sp. | reverse complement strand
ATCATCTACTGAAGTTGGAGGGTATCTCGACAGTGCTGGTATTCGGCATGACCGAGGATCGGATCCACATCTCGGCCCGAACCAAGGATATTCGGATCAACATCGGCGACATTATTAGCAGAGCGTTCGGCGACATTGGCTCCGCGGGCGGCCATCAACGTACCGCCGCGGCACAGATCCAGCTGGGCATCTTTATGGGCGTCAAAGACAAGAACCTGCTGCTAAAGCTGGCCGACGAGGCAGTACGCAGACGATTTCTAGGAACTCTCGGGGTAGACGAAGAACAGACCTGAGGAAGGCCGGACCGAAACAGAAGACAAAAAAATGGGGGGGTGGGGTTATTTCTTCATTGATTTGTGTCGTTTGTATAGTTCGTATGTGATTAGGATGCCTATGATAAGCAGGCAGCCGATGAAGAACCATAGGCTCCAGTGGTTGAGTAGGTCGGAGGGGATGATGCCGAGGATGGTGCCGGAGTCAGTGTGTTGCGGAACTGTGGGTGTTGTAGCTGTTGGTTCTATGGATGGCATACCGTGCTCGTTGCCTAGTGGCGTACTGGCTTGGCTGTTGGACGCGTTTGCGGCGGCAGTAAAGCTGTCTTGCCCTGTCGTGCTATTGGAAGCAGTCATATAGCTGGGGGCGGGGCCGGCACTAGGTGTTATATCTGTACCGTTGAACCAGCTGTAGCCGGCTGACGGTGCGCCTGCTGCCGATGTGGGCGCCGCTGCGGAGGTGGGCGGCATGCCTTTCGCTACGCTATCCCAGCTGCTGTTGTTTGCTACTGCAGTGCGGATTTCGTTGACGGTTGCCGATGCTGGGGCGCTCCCGTTCGCGGCGGCCTCAGGGCTTGCGGCGGGGCTGCGAGAGCTAAGACCGTTAAGCTGCATCGCGGCCTCGATGAGAAGAGATATGAACGCGGCTATCGGGAGCAGCATCAGGTATTTTTTCAACGCGTCCATAACAGACTGATTAGAGGAACTCTTCGGCACCAGCACGATCATGCGACGGGCAGGGGTGTATAGCTTGACCTCGCGTCCCTTCTCGCTATACTTAGTCTTATCCACGATGACGAGTCCAGCCTCTATAAGCTTCTCTATATTGTACTGGGCGGTGGTTAACGGTATCTCAAGCCTTTTTGCCACGGTAGACGTAGACATAGGGCTCTCCGCAAGCAGTTCGAGCACCTTCCTCGCCGTATCACTGGCAATTGTCTGGGTGATAATCTTAGATTCATCACCCAAGGGCACGATCAGCAGCTTGTCATCATCGGACATCGATCATCAATAATACGCTATTATTAAAGGCCTTTTCTATAACTACGGTTTAAATCGCGCATTAGACGATTAAAAGAATTAGACTGTTAAAAGAATTAGACTGTTAAAAGAATTAGACGGTTAAAAATAGTGGGGGAAGAAAGGAGTTGGTGTTACTGCTTTCTTCTGGTCTGTAGTATGATAACGCCGGCTAGTGCGGTTAGGGCTGCTGCTGTTTCAAATCCGGGTATCCAGGCGCCGCCGGAAGATGTTCCGTTGGTTGGTGTGGCGGTTGCTTTGGGCACGTCGATGTTTGATACGACATTTACGGTGTTTTCTTGTTGGGTGACCCAGAAGTATTGTCCTGAGACGGATTTGCCGTTCTTTTCGGCGGTCACGTAGTATTTGCCGTATGGTAGTGCGGGGAATGTGTGCAGGCCGTTGTTGTCTGTTTTGGGTGTGTCGCTGAATGTGACGGCGGTCATGTTGTTCGTGTTCGGGTCGACGCTGTATAGTTTCAGGTCGGCGCCCAGTACCAGCGCAAGGTTCTGTCCTACGGGCATACCGCTGCTTGCCGTGCTCCAGACGGTAACGGCTGCGTCGCCGCGCATCGCTGATACGGTAGAGCCGATATCGATGTTGATCTCACGCACTTCTGCTGGTTGGTTTGGGCCGTTAGCAGGATAGTATAGGACTAGTGCATATGCGGTGTTGCCTTCGCGTTCGGCTCTCACGATGTATGATACTGGCTTTGCCGGGTCGAACATGATATTTTTAAATATGAATGTGCCGTCCGCTCCAACGTTGACTGTGCCCTGTGTATCGCCGGGTTTCTTGCCGTCGTATGAGTATAGGGTGACCTTGGCTCCGTTGGCCGGGGTAGCCTGATTATATACGGTTCCTTTCACATCTGCGAAGTTCATCGTGCTTTGAGCCGAGGCGTGTAGTGGCACGATTATAGCGAAAAGTATGCTAACAATTGCAAAAAGCCTCATTAGTTTCACAATTATTCCCCTGTCCCTTTTTTAACACGCGTATGGTGGAATGGCCATATAAAGCTTATCCTACAATCGCGTGATCATTAAGAACTGCCGACCTATTATATAAGTTTTTGTCAGAGTTTCTCGAGTAGGAGCGGGTGAAGCAAGGTCATATTGCGTCTTCGTCCAGTGTTCCGGACAGGTCCGCTAGGGAGATCGACCGTTTGCAGTTCTGGTTCAGGAAATCGGAGAAGATGGTCGAATTGCCAGATTCCGGGTGGTATACTAGGGTTAGTTCGGGGTTTATTGTATAAACCATGTTTTTGAGGCCTTCAAAGTCGAGGTGATCGCTGAGGCAGATCGTCTGGTGTTCGTAGTGTTTCTGTCCGGTGAGGACGAATTTCTTGACGCCTATGGGGAGTCGGTGGAGGTGCCAGGGTGAGGTTATGCATAGGCGTCCGTCTAGTTCGCCAAGTTCTGCTAGTTCGCCCGCGTCGTCCCCGAGCAGGTGGCGGGTGAGGCGTAGGGAGTTCTTGTCCATCTCTATGGGGTTATTGTAGCCGAGTTTGCGGATGAGTGAGACGACTCGTTGGGCTTTACCGAAGGAGTAGGCGCCAAAGCCTACCCTGCGATGGCTTACTAGGGCGGCTGCGAACGCGTCGAGGTCGTCGGTGAATATACAGTCTGGATCGGTGGGGTTGCCGTAGGTGGCCTCGGTGACTAGGACGTCGCATCTTGGCAGTTCTCTGAAGTCTTTGACATCTCCAGTGACCAGGATTCGGACTCCGACATCGTTCTCCCAGTAAAAGGCGGTGGCTCCGATGGAGTGATGGGTGTTGTAAGTCTTCACTGTCACGCCGTCTATATCGATCGTTTCTCCGACGGTGAATTTGGTGCCTTGGTAGTATTGATCGTGGCGGAGTTCTAGGGTTGTAGCGGTTTTATCTGATGCGATCGAGCGTTCCGATAGCATGGCTGACTTACCATTGTGATCGGAGTGGGCGTGAGTGATTAGGAAGTACTGGTCGTCCTTCCGGCTATTCCTTGTGGTGTCGATGCCGAAGGTTCTGCGCTCCCCGCCGCTCTTAAAGGTGATCGAAAAGTGGGGCTTGTAGTTGCCGCTGTTGGTCCGGTAGCGCAGCGGGAGAAATCCCATCTCAACTAGCTGTTTAGTCCCTTCCATCCTGATGGTGCTATACCCGTAATACTATTTACGCTTTCTGTTTTTGGTTAAAAGTTGTTAGTATTGAGTGGTATAGAGTTTGTCCGCTTTGTACCGAGCTCTTACTTGGCATTGCCCCAATACGATCGCTTGCGGTGCCTTAAAATTGTATTGTCGTGTTGTGATGTCTTGTTGGGGTTTGTTCTCTGATCAATCGGATAGTGAAGTCCCCATTTGACTCTCGAGAGTTAAAAGTTAGTAGTTTCTGTCGACTAGGAATCTGCCGATGGCTGTCAGGTCTTCCATGGCTCTGCTGCCTGGGTATAGGCCGTTGAGTTCGGCGAGAGCTTCGTCTTGGTATTGGTGTGCTGCTTTGACTGTGTATTCGTAGGCGCCGGTTTCGGTTAGGATGTTGAAGACTCGGTCGATGTCTGAGTCGAAGAGCTTTTTTTTGCCGTATAGTTTTTGCAGTTCCTCTTTGCGTTGGGAGTATTGCAGTGCGTAGAGGACGGGCAGTGTTTTTTTCATGTTTTTGATGTCGTTTCTGGCGGATTTTCCGGTCTTTTGCGGATCGCCCCAGATGCCTAGGATGTCGTCTTGGATTTGGAAGCCCATGCCGATCTTATAGCCGAAGGCTTTGAAGTGTTTGATGATGTTTAGATCGTCGGTGGCTGTCATGGCTCCTATTGATGCGGATGCTTCCATTAGGGCTGCTGTTTTGCCGCTGATCATTTTGAGGTATTCGTCTACTGTGACGTTCTTTATGGTCTGGAATTTCATGTCTAGGTATTGGCCTTCGCAGAGTTGCATGATCATATCGTTGAAGACGTTCATGATTGGTATAAGGGCTTCTGGATTGAGTTTTAGTTCCATAATGGCCATGTATGAGAAGACATCCATAGCGTCCCCGGTGTTGATCGCTTGGGGTATGCCCCATAGTTTCCATATGGTGGGTCGGTGGCGGCGTGTATCGTCGCCGTCTTCGATGTCGTCGTGGATCAACGAGAAGTTGTGGACAAGCTCGACTGCGGCGGCTCCGGGCAGTGCCTTCTCGAAACTGCCGTCGATCGCCTCGCAGGCGAGGAGGCATATGGTCGATCGCAGTTGTTTTCCTCCCTTTGTGTTGCAGGGTTTCAGTTTTTCGTCCAGCCACCCGAGGTGGTACATCATCATATCCTCGAGATGTCCTGTTTTGTTGCGGCTCTCGATGATTCGTCTTATCTCCTGATTGGTGAACAGCGAATAGTTCTCGAGGATTGTGGTGACCGGGATTGCCATAGTATTCAAGTGCCTATAGACTTATACGTATTAATACCCTTCGTAGTTTGCAAACCCATAAAATTTACTGAGAACGCCGTGCTCCGCCCGATACGACGGGTTTAAACTTGCGGTCGTCGCATCCAACACGTATGAGTTATATGTATAAGTATCGGTATGTTGGGCTATTGATGTTAGGAGATTGGGTGTCTCCGGGTGTTGTGTGTTGGTTAGTCGGGTGTGGTGGCGCGTGTAGGGTAGCCAGATTGTCGGGTGTTTGGGGAATCTGTTGTGTTTTGTTTCGCTTGGTCGTGGCGAGTGTATGTTGATGGTGTCCGTTGGGCGTATCCCAATTTTGCTGTAAAATTACATTGGCCCCTCCAACGCTCTTGGGCTGACACACAATTTTACAGCAAAATTGGGATACGCCCTGATTTTTGGGTTTTGTCTGTTGGTTTCTGTGTGGGTTGGGGTTGTTTGTTTTCTTTTGGTTATGGGTTGGTTGGTTTATTGTTGTGTGTTTGGTGAATGGCAATCTATATATTGTCTGGTGTTGATATTGTTGTGTAACAGTATGGATGCGATTACGAACTCTGAGTGCGCCCTTTTGAGTATGCTTTGTGAAAAGCCCATGTATGGGTATGAGATTGAGAAGGCGATCGAGGATAGGAACATGCGGTACTGGACCGAAGTCTCCTTTTTTTCGATCTACCGGCTGCTGAAGAAGCTGGAGGGAAAGGGGTTGGCTGAGAGCGAAATTCGGCTTGGGAAAAACAATGTCTCGCAGAAGGTCTACTCGGTGACGGGCGTTGGTAGGATGGTAACGAAGGGGAAGATCATGGAGAATATCTCTGAGGCTGAGCGAATTATCTGCCGGGTTGATCTGTCGGTGGCTAATATCAGCCTTCTCACGAAAGAGGAGGCGGTGGGTTGTCTGCGGAGGTATGTCGCTTCCTTGGATGGGATGATTGGGGATTATGATGCGCTTGAGTCGTTCTTCCGGGCTCACGGTTATCCGGAGACTGATCTAGCGCTGGCTATCCGGCCTCGGATGCATTTGATAACTGAGCGTGTTTGGGCAATCGACTTTTTGAGTGTGATCGGGAGGACTGAGTTATGATAGGCATTAAGACGCACGCGATCGGGCCGATCGGCCGGGTCAAGCGGGGTAAATATGGCGTACAACTGAGGATCGACGAGCCTTTCCGGCCGGGCCTGCTGCATTTGGGCAAATTCAGCCATGTTATTGTCCTGTGGTGGGCGGACCGGTTCGATACGGAGGAGTATAGGTCGATCATGCGGTTGAAGCCTTTCTACGCGAAAAAGGTTCTTACGGGTGTCTTCGCGACTAGGTCTCCGCACAGGCCGAACCCTTTGGCGATGACGGTCTGCAGGATCTTGGACTTGGATGAGAGTGAGGGGGTTGTGGTCGTCTCGGATATAGACGCGTATAATGGCACGGAGATTGTTGATCTTAAAGGGTATTACCCGGTGACTGATCGGGTCGAGAGCCCGCGCATTCCGGATTGGCTGCCTGTCGAGTTTTCGGAGAGCGTGGGCGGCGAGGGGAAAGGACCTGATCGGGGATGACCTACATTGAGATAGCTGGGGCTCGGGTTCATAACCTCCGGCATGTGAGTCTGCGCATCCCTCGGAATCAGATCATTGCGATCACTGGGGTGTCTGGCTCGGGGAAAAGTTCTTTCGCCTTCGATCTTCTCTTCGCGGAGGGTCGGAAACGCTATCTGCAGGCTATTGGTTTCCCGGACTACTCTGAGATGGAGAAGAATTTCGACAGTATCAGCGGGCTCCCGCCCGCGGTCGCTGTAGGGCAGAGGACCTATCACTACGCGAACCCCCGGTCGACGGTGGGGACCAGGACCGGACTTTATTACCTGTTGCGACAGCTCTTCCTGATCGAAACCGAGCGGGGGAGAGGCTTGCGACTCAGAGACCTGTCCTTTAACGATCCTGCGGGCTGGTGCCCGAAATGCAGAGGGACCGGGTATATTCAGGAGTTCCATGAGAGAAAGCTGGTGCCAGATCCGTCCAGGAACCTGTTCCAGATCTGCGAGGACGGGGCTTTCGGGGGCATTAAGAGCTTCACCCAGGGGCTGGCGGACGTCTATGGCTTCGACATAGAGACGCCTTACTCCGACCTCTCGGCAGAGATCCGGCAGGCCTTTCTATACGGTACTGATCGTAAAGTGCAGATCGCCTGGAACTCGGAGAGGTTTCACGGGTTTATGGAGTCGGAGTTCGAAGGCGTCATCCCTCATCTGCGGAGTACGCTGGCAAAAACCTCTAGCGCTTACAGGATCAGCAAGATCGAGCGGGAGTTTATGACTCGGATCATCTGCCCAGCCTGCGGCGGTCATAGAATGGGCGAACGAGCTAGGTCCGCCCTCATCAACGGCAGGCATATCGGCGAGCTCGCCGATATGTCTATGTCGGATCTGGAGGGCTTTCTGAAAGGGTTGTCAGCAAATATGATCAGGACGTCTGAAGGTCAGGCCCTTCTGGCTGCAGTGTTGCGGTTGCTGGGACAGTCTAGGCTTTCGGGGATCTCTTACCTCAGCCTTAATCGCAGTGTCGCGACCCTCTCGGGAGGGGAGTTCCAGCGCCTGAGTCTTATGACTCACCTCAGCTCTGATCTGGATTCCTTGCTCTATATCTTGGACGAGCCATCTCAGGGCATGCATGAGCTGGAAAAAGCCAGCCTATCCGCCCTGTTGCAGCAGCTAAAGGCCCGAGGTAATACCGTGATCCTCGTCGAGCATGACAGGAGCCTCATCGTCATGGCTGACCATGTGGTAGATTTCGGTCCGGGCGCTGGCAGGCTCGGCGGCAGGATCGTCTTTCAGGGTAGTGTGGAAAAGTTGAAACTGGATCCGGTGTCGCTTACGGGAAAATACCTGCGGGGAGGGTTGAAAGTCGCCAGGAAAGCTCGGGTGTGCAGACGAAAAGTCACTGCATTCGGCCGGTATCTCAGGCTGACAGGCGCGGCCACCAATAACCTGAAAAGCGTCGACGTCGATATTCCTTTGGGCGCTATGGTGGGAGTGGCGGGGGTGTCCGGGTGCGGGAAGAGTTCGCTTATCACAGATACCCTTGTACCTCTCCTGCAGGAGCGCCTGAGCGATGACGGTGCGGAAGAGCTCGGGGCGGCTGGGGAGATTAGAGGGGCCGTCTCCGGCTGGGAGCCGATCTCCGGTTGTGTGGTTATAACCCAGTCGCCTATCGGCAGGACCAGTACTTCCAATCCTGCGAGTTATATGGGCGTCTGGGACGGGATTAGAAAGGTCTTTGCTAAGCAGAAGGTCGCGCAGCAGCGAGGGTATAGCCCGGGACACTTCTCGTTCAATAGTGGCAAGGGCTCGTGCCCTCGGTGTGGCGGTGCCGGGACTGTCGAGATCCCATTGTCGTCCTTTTCGAGCGTGGATGTCCAGTGCTCTGACTGCGACGGCTCCGGCTACAAGCCTGAAATCCTGGAAATCTCTTATTTCGGGAAAAACATTCGGGACGTGCTTGATATGACCGCTGCCGAGGCGCTGGATCTCTTCAAGGATGTGCCCTCTGTCTGCCGTTACCTTAAAATTCTGGGTGAGTTGGGCATGGGGTATATCACGCTTGGCCAGCCGGCCCCGACGCTGAGCGGGGGGGAAGCTCAGCGGATCAAGCTTGCTAAGGCGCTGGGAAAACCGGGCGGGGGCGGCGTGCTTTACGTCTTGGACGAGCCTACGGCCGGCCTTCATGATCACGACATAGACCGGCTCTTAACAATACTGGACCGGCTTGTCGACAGAGGCAACACTGTCTTGGTCATCGAACACAACCTAGACGTCCTGTCCTACACGGACCACTTGATAGAGTTAGGCCCGGGCGGAGGGCCGGACGGGGGCAGGCTCATGGCCTCAGGCACGCCAGAAGAAGTAGCGTCGAACCCCGGATCGATCCTGGCACCATTCTTAAGGCAGCACCTTGAGATCTGACCCGCGCTACAAAATTTATGCCAGCCTCCAAAGCCCTTCACCCCAGACTCAGGGAGAGCGTCTTTGGGTTGTCGCTGTCGCTTATCAAGTTCATTTGTTTCTGGCGTGGAGAGCGTCCTTGGCGGTTCATCTGCTTTGTGCTTTAAGGTTTCTTTTTCTCTGTTTTAAGGCCTGTGATATAGTCGTATAGGAACGCGGCGATCAACGCGCCTATGATGGGGCCGATCACGTATATTGGAAACTGATCCCAGAGATTTTTGCCTCCGAAGATGATGTTTCCCAGGTAAGGTCCGAATGTTCTGGCTGGATTGATCGAGCCGCCGGTGAGGTTTCCCTCTAGCAGTAGGGCGATGGTCGCGGCGGTGCCGATGACCAGTCCAGCCCATCCTGCGGGCGATTTTTTATCGATAGCGGTGGCCATCACTGCGATCATGAGGATGAATGTGCAGATTATCTCAGCTAGGATCGCTTGCCAGTAGTTGACGCCGGGAAACATGGTAGTAGCGCCGAGGTTGCCCGGGGTCACTGCTCGGGTTCCCCAAACTGCGACGATGGCGAGAGCCCCGATCGTCGCGCCGATAAGTTGGACAATCACGTAGGCGATCATGTCTATGGTCGGCAGTCGCTTAGTGGCCCATAGCGCGATACTGATCGCCGGGTTGATGTGGGTTCCGGATACGTCGCCAAATATATAGACCAGGATCATGATAGGCAGTCCGAACGCCAAACTCAGGACTAGCCAAGCTGCAATATCGATGCCCTTGTTATATGGGTTGTCGGCCGGCGTTGTTATTCCCTGCAGCAGTAGGAGGGTTGTTACCACGATGCCGCAGCCGATGAACACGAGGAGCGCGGTTCCGATCAACTCTGCAATACACCGTTTGGTGAGATCGGTTTCTGTCATGTAAAGTATCTCCTAGATAAATATATTATTTTATAATATTTAGATATACCCATACACCCCCAACCCCCAAATACAACACCAAACAACCCCAAACAAAACCAAACAGACAAAACCAACTAGAGAAACCAAACAGACAAAACCAAACAGAGAAGCCAACTAGAGAAGCCAACTAGAGAAGCCAATGGAGATGTGTCTGCAGATCGTGACTGCCCATGGTTGAAGTCTGTGGGCTTCCACGGTTTGATGATCGACGGACTACAATCTTGGTCTAAGAATATTCGCCGTTGCGTTCTTACTCTATCCACGACGAGACTGCACTGGATACTGGCTTGTGCAATCGTATCTATACACTACCATTTTAGATGTGTAGTGTGTTGTCATCAAGTTTAAAGTCCTGCGGGTATGTGGAATTGTCGTGTTACTCTTTCCTTTTGAACTGTGGGGACTGGTTCTCATTGCTCTTTGTTTTGCGGAGGAGATGATGGGTGGGGTGTCTGGGCGTATGTCTGCCCGAAATACGAATTAAACTGATATCTACGGGGGTGAAAACTATCACAATCAGTGGGGATGTTGATGAGAATCAAGGATGTCATGTCAAACGAAATCGCATGTGTGGATACTAAATCTACAGCGGTGGACGCGGCTAGAAAGATGAGGGATCAAAATACCGGGACGGTAATCGTGGTGGACGGCAATGACGTTAAAGGGCTTGTTACTGATCGACAGATCGCGGTGAAGACGGTCGCCGATATGAAGGATCCGAAGAGTGTGCCTGTAAAGGATATCATGACCAAAAATATTATCGGATGCAGAGAGAACGATGATATCTTCGACGCCCTAAAGACTATGGGCCAGAACAAGATTAGGCGGCTGCCAGTAGTCGACGATAACGCTCAACTGGTGGGGGTCGTATCACTGTCCGACATCGCCCGAGAAATGAGAACTGGTATGGACAGCATGTTTGATGAGATCACTAAAACAGTGAGATAGACGACCGACGATCGATCAGTTCGTGCACGATAGGGTTAATTAGTCGGCTATGCGTACCCTTTATCGTATGATCTGTGTCGGCACTTCGGGGTGGTCCTACGATGATTGGGCGGGCGCCTTCTACCCGCCCAGTCTGCCGAAACAAGCTTGGCTGAGCTATTATGGCCGGTTCTTTCGCACAACTGAGATTAACAGCACCTATTACACGTTTCCCGCGCCCTTCGTGGTGCATGAGTGGATCCGTAAGGGGATGCTGGTGAACGGCTTTGAATTCTCGCTAAAAATGCCGGGTAGAGTGACTCATGACTCTCTTATGGCGGACGTGGATACTGCGCTCGATTTTGAGGAGAAGGTGGTCACACCGATCAAAGACGCCGGCTTGCTCGGAGCTGTGCTTATACAAACATCGCCTTACCTGCACTATCCTGATCATTTTGAGCGTCTGGAAACAATGCTGGAATCCCTTGACACGGAGAGCGTCGACTACGCGATTGAGTTGCGGCATCGGTCCTGGCTGCGTGGGGGAAACACCCTGCCGGAGGTATCTCGTTTGCTGATAAAACACGAAGTATCGCTATGCGCGGCGGACGGACCTTCTACGGCTCCCAAGGCAGCGATTGAACATACAGGCCGCCACACGTATATTAGATTCCACGGACGGAACGATGACTTGTGGTTCGGAGGGAAGGATTTGGACGGGCGGATGAACCGCTATGATTACTCCTACTCCCGGGAAGAGTTGGAGCCGTGGAAAGCTACGGCGCGGTCGATTCCTGGGGTGGTCCGAGCATACTTTAACAACCACCCTCGGGCGAACGCGGCGAAAAATGCAAAGCTGTTCGAGACCATGCTAGGAGTGGAAAAAAAGGAGACGCTGCCCCCGCGCAGACAGACCGGACTATCTCAGTTCTTCGACGATCGGGATTGACCGGGCTACACCTTGATCTCTTTCCGCTGCTCCGGCGCGGTAAACCGGAGGATCAGCAGGCTCAACTCGTAGAAGATGATCAGCGGCACGCCCACCATGATTTGCGTAAGGACGTCCGGGCTGGTGACCAGCGCCGCGACTATCATAATGATCACGTACATATGCCGTCGGTACTTTTTGAAGATCGCCACCGGCACGATACGAGCCCGGGCCAGCGCCGTCATGACCAGCGGCAACTCAAAGACCAAACCGAAAGTGAACGTAGTCATCATGGCGAAGTTCACAAACTCAGATACCTTCCAAGCGTTTTTTATCCCTGCCGCCAGCGAACTCTCCAGCAAATACTTGAACACTAATGGAAGCATCCAAAAGTACGAATAGGCACAGCCGGCGATAAACAGGATCAGCGCGATGACCGTGGCCAGAAGCAATGCGGGCCAGCTGATCTTAAACCGATCGCGAATTCGTCTCCCTAATAAAAATTTATAGGCGTAAAAGAACACGATGGGTAGGGCCGCGATGAAGCCCACGATGAACGACATCTTCAACTCCAGCATCATCAGTTCAAGAGGCTGTGTCTGGATCAGCGTAAAGATCTGGTCTGAATACTGCTGCTGAGGCAACAAGTCTCTGCTCATACGGCTGATCACATTTCCTGTGAAGGGAAATACGATCACGGATACGATCAGGATGTAAAGTCCGATGATCATCAAATTTTTCCTGAATCTTACGACCAGGGCGGCAAAGTCCTGCAGCATTGGCAAAGCTATCGTCTATCTCTTTTCATTTTAATAATATATACTTAAGGGATGCGGTTCTTCATAAGGAGATCCTCGTAAACATCCTTCGTCCTGGCGGCGATCAACCCCCAGTCGAACTCTTCTTCCGCGATCTTCCTACTCTGCAAGCCCATAGCCATCCTCTTTTCCCGATCTTCGAGCAGGATGTTGATTTTTTCCGCCAACGCCTCCGGGTTTCGCATGGGCACTACCAAGCCGTTGACCCCGTCTCGCACCAGCTCCTGGTTACCGCCCGCAGTGGTGCAGACCACCGGCCTGCCCGACGACATGGCCTCCAAGATGGCGATAGGCAGTACCTCCCACACTGATGGCAATACGAATAGATCGCAGGTGCCGTACGCCTCTTTCAGCTGCTCCTCGCTTAGGTACCCCGAAAAAACCACGTTTTTCTCCAGGCCCATAGCCTCAACCTGCCTCTTCAAGCCCTCCAAGGCATTGCCCCGGCCTACCAGGAAGAGCCGCGCGGCAGGATGCCTCTTCAGGACCGTCGGCATGGCGCTTATCAGGTACGACACGCCCTTCTGGGTGATCATACGACCGACAAACAGCAACATCGGGCTGTCAGCGACGCCGAACTGCCTGCGAAGATTCTTCGAGTCTGTAGGACGAAACTCGTTTACATTGATGCCATTATGGATCGGTACGATCTTGCCAGGATCGATCCGGTACTTTACGATATCGAATTTAACCCATTCGGACACCGCTATGATCCGGTCCGCCAGCGCGAAGGGCCATCGACCGATCAACCAATCGTACGCTAGGCCGGCGGCGGTGATAGGCAGCGATATACCGACAGGACGAGCATTGTGAATGGTCATCATAAACGGCTTTCTACGCAGTTTAGCGTAGATCGCCGCGGTATCGAAGTCAGGGAAGAACCTGTTCTGCAGGTGGATGACATCGAAGCGATTCTCCATATCCAACCTCCAAAGATACAGGAAAAATAGCGGCGACAGGACAAGAGGAGGCGGATACAAGCCAGGCACCCTCAACTCCAAAGACGGCACCCGATGGACTTTGACACCGTCGATCTCCTCATAAGCCTTCGTGCCCTTGAGCTTCGCAGTCACCACAGTAACGTCCACACCCTGCCTGACAAGCTCCCGCGACAGCTCATACATGTGTTTTTCCACCCCGCCAGAAAACGGGTGGAACAGGGCGTTGACCAGGCAAATACGCATGGATTATTCTACAGCCAAAGAGGGTAAAAGATTTTTCGGCTCCCGTTGGTCTTTCCGCCAAAGATTTAAATTCCTTCGAAAACACAAACATACAATGCTATGGACGCATCCGGGCAAGATTTCCTGCTGCAGACCGATCTGCGGTTAACTGACGAGGCCGAACTAATGCTGCTTGAATCAGCATCAAGGCTTCCGACGGTCTCAGGCGACATCGATCGCAAGTATATACTAGGGCTTCCCAATAGAGTCCGATGGGGAGAGCTGGAAGCCCTGCAAATAGCGGTTGATGGCGAACTTACAGGCGTGTTCTGCTACCGCAACGTGGACAACGAGGCAGAACTGGTCTACGGCTGCATCCGCCGCGGAGGCCGAATCAACATCGAGCGCCCGCTGATGAAAGAGATCATCCACGAGCTCGAGACACGAGACATTCACGCAATACGCAGCAGTTTCTCATGGCCAGGATCAGAGCAGTTCATCACCGCCGCCCTAGAGACTGGCTTCCGAAAAATAGGCAGAATGAGCATGTCCAGAAACGTGGACCCGGGACACGCCCTACCCCATCCAGGATCCGGCACAGCCATCCTACCGTGGAGCCCAACATATTTCGAGAACGTCTGCAAGATTATGTACGAGGCTTCAGAGCACTACGACCGAGCGGTTTACCCATTGTTCGGCTCGATAGAGGGCGCCCGGAGACTCCTGCTCAGCATTCTGCAAGACCGGCACGGACTGTTTATGCCAGATCTCTCCATGGTCGCGCAAAAAGACGGCCGAATAGCAGGATTCCTACTATCCGCCCTGCTCCCGGACGGATGCGTACTCATCCTAGACATCGCCGTAGACAGCGACTTCCGACGGCACGGAATAGGCTCTCAAATGCTAGAGAACCTAGTCAACAAATCCGCAACACTCGATCGAAACCAGATCGTCCTAGCCGTGACCCGAGACAACAACCCAGCAATCGCCCTTTACCTCAAGGCAGGTTTCAAAGAGATCGCACACTTTGACCAATACGTATTAGAGATCAAGCCCGAACCACCGAGACAAGAGACCCCGTTTTAATTCTAAACCGACCGAAGAACCCAACAGTATGGGTTTTACGGAAAATTCGAGGCGCACCCCACTTTTATTCCCTTGGGCTGTACTCGGCGTCCATGATTTCTCTAATTCTGGCTGCTGTTCTCGGCCCTACTCGTTCGACCTCGGTCATCTCGTCGGTAGAGGCGTTGGCGATGTTCTTCACGCTGCCGAAGTGTTTCAGCAGGTTTCGGGCGATCACCGGCCCTACTTCTGAGATGGCCGATACCAGGTACTCCTGACGCTCGCGGAGTGTCTGGCTCGACTTTTGGGCGTGGGGATAGACGCTTCTCTTGCGCTCCACCTGTTCCCTGCGAGCGATGCTATATATGTACGATGCTGTCTCCGCCTCGTTTGCGGTGAAGAGCGCCGGCACCCCATAGTCGATGGTGATCGAGGCGATGACCCCGTGGAGCGCCTCTGGGCTGACCCGCCGTTTCGTGTAGAGTCCCTCCCCCTCGATGATCAGCATCGGCCGCAGAAACTCGTGTTTCATGCTGATGATCTGCTCAAACAATCCCCGAGAAGGATCTAACAACGTATTCAAAAAATCGTCGGTCGTCTTGCGCTCTACACAAACCCGGTCTGAGAGTACATAGTCCCCGACAGGTAGGGAACGAAAGTCCATCTTCATCCCCATCTCATCCAGCTTCTTGACCACCGCTGAGCGCATCTCTCGGCTGTCCACGAAGATCACGATATCCCCCTCACGGCTCGAGAACCTCTCAAGCCGGGTCTGACCTATCGATTCCTGCGTCGGAGACTGTGGCGCGACAACGAGCGCCGGCTCCTCGAAATCGCCGTCACTCACCATCACCGACACCGACCCCAACGTCTCCCCAGATATAACCTCCGCTGCCGCCGGCTCCGCCAACCCACGGCGTCCCAAGGACTGCCCCGCATCCGAGGACTGTCCCGCATCCGAGGACTGCCCCGCATCCGAGGACTGCCCTGCATTTAGGGTCAGATCGCTCATGAACTGTCCGTCCTTCATATTCTGCATGGTCCGGTACATCTTCCGTTCCTTGTTTTGACTCACTCTGTACGCGCCCTCGTCCCTGGTACCTCTCGACATTAGTACTACGACCCTGCCTACTGTATTCCTTCCTGTCCTGCCTCTGCGCTGGATGCTCCTAATCTCAGAAGGGACCGGCTCGTAAAAAAGCACTAGGTCCGTCGATGGGATGTCTAGTCCCTCCTCAGCGACTGATGTTGCGATCAGCGTGTTGTATTCGCCAGCCCGAAATTGATCGAGGATTTCCACCTGTTTTTTCTGGGTGAGTCCTTTATCGTTCAGTTTTGACGCCTGTCCAACGAACCTAACCGGCCTGACGCCCTCAACCTGTTCCAGGGCTTTCGCGACCACGTCCGCTGTATCCCGGAAATTAGTGAAGACGATCACCTTAGAGGTGGGGTTCGTCCTCAGTTGCTCTACGACGAGATCCCGCACCTTCTCAGTCTTCGGATTGGACTCGTCAGCCTCGTTCGCGACCTCGATCGCCTTCCTGAGAAGCGGATCATCGAATAGCCGCTTGGTAGCTTTGCTGCCGCCTTTAGCTACGGCCTCCGCCTGCAGTCTGTCGAAGTACCGGCGCAGCGGGAGCACGCCCTGCGTTCCGGAGAGGTCAACCGCATGCTCGACCTTCATGATCTCCGCGACGATAGATATCGCCTTGAAGCTCTCCGGACTGTCCCCATTAGCGATGGCCGCCTGAAGTCGCTGCTGCAGCAGGAGCAGTTCCTTCTTGTTCAAGTTAATACTCTTTGAATAGAGGACGCCCATCTCGTATAGTTTCTTCACCCGGTCGTTAAGAATGGCCTCCAGCAGAACGCGTATCTCATTAGCCTTATCCGGCACCCCTACCTTAACCCACTCCACTTCCTTATCATAGATATAGGGCGCCACATCAGCATCGTTCTCGGTCTTCATCTCTATCCGCTCGACGAATATGTTCCCTTTGACCTCGGCGATCTTCTCCGGAGTGCTGCCCGGAGAAGCGGTGATACCCAGGATAAGCGGGCTCCTCGCCTGTTCCACATACCGTCTGGCGATGTACACATAAGAGTAGTTACCGGTAGCCCGATGGGCCTCATCGAAAGTGATGTGCGCCACATCCTCGAGAGTGAAACGCCGGCACAAAAGATCGTTTTCGATCACCTGCGGCGTCGATACGATCACCCGAGCGTTTTTCCATAGAATGGAACGCTCCTCCGGGGGGGTGCTGCCTGTAAACACCACGATCTTCCCCGGGTCGATCGTCATAACCCTTCTTAAAAAGGCCGCGTGCTGTTCTACCAGAGGCTTGGTCGGCGACAGAATCAACACCTTGGCCTCGTCACCTCCGGCCTGGAGCCGGTTCACAATGACCAGCAAGGCTATGATCGTCTTGCCCAGCCCGGTAGGCAACACGATCAGGCTCGACCTATCCAACGCCTTCCGTGCCAACGTCTCCTGATAGGCGCGACTGGAAACGGCCTTCGGCACCAGCAACGGGTGACTGACGTAATCGGACATGAATACCTCTGTTACGTAGACCGCCCAATATATAAATTACTAGCGAGCGACACGAAAATAATCGGCCGTTCGAAGGGGCCGTCCAGGATAGCAGGGTTTTCCTATTAGGAGCCGCACCTCAGGCATGGATACTAGAGATACTAGATACCTGCGGCCATGGTTATTGTTATGAGCAGGCCGGCCAGCAGTGGTATGGATAGGTTGTCGTCGATTACGAATCCCAGAAATCTCCATGGGAAGCCGTCTGCGATCGTCGCGCCCAGCGCGCCGGCGACGATGGCCGCGAGGGACAACTTCGGGTAGAAGAGCAATCCTATTACTGAGCACGTTATGAGCATCACGGCCATCAGTAACGGGGATTTCGAATGGCTCAGGATGTACACTATGTCTCTGAAGATCATCGATACGCCCTTTTTACCCTTGTCTTCCTGCCGGACGTCGGCAATCCGCCGCCCGAGGTACATGGACAGCACCACTCCGGCCAGTCCGGTCAGCGCGTCGCCGATGACCAGGCAGAGCATGGCTGTCACGGCGATCGTCTTCTCAAATAGCAGGATGGAGAGGAAGAGCGAGATAGTAGCGTAAAAGTAGCCGGCGAGCCGCCGATCTTCGGACGGGCGCATGAACATCGTCGGGTACAGGTCACGCTTTTGCAATCGCCTGAATTCGAGAAACCCGGCGCCGAGGATGCATAGAAACAGCCCGACGAGCATCCACTCTCGGGATACTAAATAGAGGTAGGCGGCGGGGATCACGAATCCGGCGATATGGAACGCCTTCCTGCCCAACTCCTTTAAAAATAAGGCGCGGTCGAACGCCATAGTCTTCTCTTCCGTTATACACTTTTCCCATAGCCTTCTAGCGGCCTGTCGTTGCTCAGCAGTTCGCCGAACAGTCCTGCGAGGCTCGCGGCCGGATATCGTATCTGGGCCATGCTATCCCGGTCCCGGACGGTCACCGTACCGTCCTCTATGGTGTCGAAGTCCACAGTGACACAGAACGGCGTGCCTGCCTCATCGTTGCGACGGTACCTCTTGCCTATAGTACCCGAATCGTCGTACTCGATGAAGTAGCCGGCGGCCTTCAGTTCCCCGGCGATCTCCGCGGCCTTGCCGGTCAGCGGTTCCTTACTGAGCAGCGGCAACACGGCTACGGTGATCGGCGCAACCCGGCGGTCGAACCGCATCACAATGCGCTCCTCATCGCCGACGATCTCTTCGTCGTAAGCGTGCTCAAGCACAGAGTATAGGATCCGGTCGACACCGTAGGACGGTTCGACGACGTGGGGGATCACGTTCTCCCCATTGACATCAACATCAACGGTCTTGTGATCGAACAGGCCGCTGTCAATGATGATCTTCTCGCCATCTATGTCCAGACATACTTCCGGCACATCCAGGTCTTCGGGCTTCATCGCCTTGAGCGCGGCCATGATCTTACCCGCTTTCCCTTTAAATCGCGGGCCTATAACGCCCATATTCGGGGTCACGATGGTTTTCTTGATCTTCATCGGCTTCTCGAACGGTATAAACACGGACAAGTCAACCTCGCTGCGTTTCTGATGCGCGGTCAGATCATAGCTCGTCCGGTCCGCGACGCCCACGATCTCCACCCATCCGAATCGATCCAGCAGTACTTCCGCATCCCAGCAGTCCGTCGCATAATGAGCGCGCTCCGTCTTCATATGTTGGCGGAATCGCAGCCGCTTGCTGTCAACGCCAACGCTGATCAGGAACTGGTATGTCAAGGCCACGTAGTACGCGAGGTACTCGTTAGCGATGGTCCCTTTAGCTACAGCGTCTCCCGAGGTCGTCGGTTTCGGCTCTCCACCGGTCAGCTGCGCGTCTTCATCGTACAACGGCAGTACCAAGTCCCTCACCGCCGTGAAGTTTGGGTGCATATTCTTGAATTGTGGGTTCACGAAAACCTCGGCCTCGGCCTGGGTAAACTCCCGGAGCCTGATGACCCCCTGTCTCGGCGAAATCTCGTTCCGGTATGATTTGCCGATCTGGGCCACCCCGAACGGGAGCTTTTCTCTGTAGAACCGAAGGAGTCGCGGGAAATCCACGAA